>NZ_JAYMSC010000014.1:0-234277 GCF_038900775.1 Paraburkholderia sp. JHI869 | reverse complement strand
GTTCGAATGCAGGTCTATGCCACAATAGTTCATGTCGGTCTCCGCAGGGTCAAAGTGCGTTTCGCAAACTGACTTTAACCCCGCCGCTGCACGGCGGCGAGGAGGCCGGCTACATGATCATCATTACAGATCCCTGCTGTCAGTCGATTGATGGACGGCTCTCAGTGGTGCGTCCCGCTGGAGCACGGTCTTGGTGTTCGTCATACCCGTAGTGCCGATGTACAGCTGTACCGGCAAACTGGCCTCGTCCAGTTGCCTGTATTACCCGTCTTCACATTGACCGGGCGTTTCTGCCCGGGGGCGCAGTGAAGGAGCGGAGCGCAGTCCAGCGAAGGCCCGGCAGGCCCTGTCGGGGATAGCCTCGCGCGCTCCGTTTCCAAGGTCGGCTGTGTTTGCGTCATCTCAAAGGAGAGACCACATGGTCGGTAGAAGTTCAGATCAGCATCAGAGCAAGCGGCCCCAGCAGGGGCCGGGCACTTCGGCTGTCTTTGCGCTCACCACGATTGCCCAGACCGCGCATCCGTCACAGGCGGTTCTGGCGCTCATCATCTTCGCGATTGCCGCGGTGGGGATTTTCACGCACCGGCGCTAGACACAAACCGAGGCACAGGCGAAGTCGTACGCGCGGGCCCTCTGTGTGGGGCCCGCGTCCTGTTGCCCGCCCCAGGATTCGTCGGCACGGCGGCGAAGGTCGCGGCCCTAGCGGCGTTGTCGCGCGTGGCGCACACGAAGGATCTGCACCCGTTCACCGGCAATGCGGTACACGACAATATAGTTAGGCATCACGACCATTTCACGGGTCCCCCGGACGCGACCCGCCCGGTAACGGTTCGGGTAGGTCGCGAGCGTGGTGGTTTTTTCACGGATGCGCAGCCCGAGTTCGACGGCGGCGGCCGGACTGTCCTCGCTCACGTAATCGATGATCGACAGCAACTGTTCCACTGCACGCGGCAGCCACTCGACGATCATGCGCGGCCCTTGCGCGCAGCCCTCTTCGCAGTCGCGGCAAGCTTCGTGTCGAGCTGCGCCATCACCTCATCGTGTGGGACAAACGACGTGCCGGGGCGGTCTGCCTCGGCGATCGCCTGCAGCACGTCGGCCTCGAACTCGGCCGCCTCGTCAGCCAGCGCATTGCGCCGCTTCATGTGGGCACTCTGGTCCGGGCGCGTCCAGGCAGGGGCCTTGGGGGCGTGCGTATCCCACTCCTCAAGCGCGAAACGGCCGGTCGCCACGCCCAGCTCGCGCACGACCTTCAGGGCCTGGCCCGGATCGCGAAACGCACGTCGCTCGCGGCCGTTCGAGGTCACCAGCTCGGCCACGCCCGATTCGCGGGTTTCGAGTTCGATGTAGAAAGCGCCCTTTTCGGCGCGCAGGATCGCGGACAGGACACCACCGGCCCTGACGGCGGCGCTGGCCTGGGCGACATCAAAGGAAACACGTCGCATGATGGCTCCGGGGAACAGGTAAGGTCACGCTTTATTATATTCGTTTCCACGAAATATTGGATTTCGTGGCTTTGAGGCGTAAAATCGATTGTCGGTTTGGCGAAAAGCCTTGCCAGGCAAGGGTTGGCGGCCGGTATCTAACATAAAAACCTGTTGTGGAACCCAGGCCCTTCGTGTTTTCGACGCCGCGGCCTCCCGGCCGTCTTCCGTGCCAGGTTATCCCGGCGATGATGCGTGAATGTGACCCCGCTTTAATCGGGGACCCGTGTCACAGTTCCAGACGACGCAGGGAAAGCCATCCCGCTCCCCGCCTGTCTGTGGCCCGGTCAGAATGGCGGCCCGTCAGGAGGCGACACAAATCTTGCACCGGTCGGCCCGGTGCCTGACGCCACCAGGGATCCCGCTGCCTCTTTTGCCTGTTCGCGGTTCCTCGACGGGTGCGCCGGGTGGGTCCCGCGACGGCAGAACGCGTCCCGTTTCGATACCAGGGCGCCCTTCCCGAGAAAACCGTACGGGAACCGCGACCCCCCCCCGATACGGCGCGGGCGGCGGCCCGGGCCGGTCTGGCGTGCGATTCCATCGGCCCCCGCATGCCTCCCTGCGCTTCGCCCGGTACAGGTGCGGATGGCTCGATCCCTACGCTAGTATGGAGGGGAAAAAGGGAGGATCGAAGACTGCATCGGCCTGGTGCTGCCGTCAACTCCCCGCTTTGTCCTGCTGTCCAGCCGCCAGCGTCGCCGCGTTCCGACGGAGGTCGATATGAACGAACAATCCGTGCTCGGTATCATCCATGCGCAGGAACTACTGATGGTGTCCCTCATTCGCATACTTCCCCCCGACGAACGGCGCAAAGTTCTCGACGAGTTCCATGGCCAGGCGGAACTGGTCGACGCGCCGCATCTGGGCGACGGCCATAACCGCGAAATGACCGAAGCGTTCCGGGCGCATATCCGCAAACTGTCGATCCTGCTGGCGTCGTTGAATTGATCGGGCGGAGGTTCGCGCCGCCGGACTTACCGGGCGCGAGCGTGCACTGCCGCCGTGGACCTGGTGAATGCACTTGCGTTGCTGGGCACGACGGCCGCGGATTGGTGAGCGAAGGTCGAAGTAACCTGCTGCTGCGCGCGCACGCGTGACAGCCTCGAGAACACCGGGAAACATTCGTGATGCCGGGCTATTTCTTTGCTTGGGTGACAGCCAGCAGCGACCTATCCTGAAAGTCCCGCCCCTGCCACCAGGAGACTCGCCATGCAACCCCATGCAATCGACGTCGCCTTCGATGGTCCCACGATGTACATCGACCTGTCTGACGGCCGCGCTATCCAGCTGCCCCTACACCTGTTCCCAGTTCTCGACGAGGCATCCAGCGAACAGCGCGAACACCTCGCGATCTCACTGGACGGCCAGCAGCTGTTCTGGCCCGAGCTCGACGAGGACATGAGTGTCACCGCTCTGCTCAACGCTGCCGCGCGCAAGACGATGCATTGAAGTATTTCGAACTCCGCACTACCACCGTGCCAAACAGGCGTCGAACGTCCCTCCCCGCCTTGGCCAGCTGCTGACGGATTGGCGCACTCGCCTCATACATGGCGGCCTGCACTTTCGCGTTGTCATGCAAGGTTCATCGGGGCCCTTACGAAGAATACGAAGGCCTGCGCGCCAGGGTGTCGAACAGGTGGAGGGAAGGATGGGACCAGGCGACTTCAGCGCATTCGAGCACGAAGGTTGGGAGCGTGTCGCCCAGGCCTATCACACGTATTTCGGTGATTTGACTGCCCAGTCGAACCACGCGATGCTCGAGGCCCTTGGCGTAGGGCGTGGCACGCGCTTTCTCGACGTCGCATCCGGCCCTGGCTACCTCGCTGCTGCAGCCAGGCGTCGCGGTGCAGACGTCGCCGGCGTGGATTTCTCGGTCGCGATGGTCGAAAAGGCGAGGCGCGTTTTTCCGGGACTCGAATTCCGCATCGGCGACGCGGAGGATTTGCCATTTCCCGACGAAAGCTTTGGCGCAGTGGGCATCGGCTTCGGGATGGAGCATTTTCAGCATCCTGAGCGTGCACTCGCGGAGGCGTTTCGCGTGCTGCAGTCTGGCGGCAGGATTGCCTTTACAGTCGGCGCGATGCCGGACAAGGCTGTCGGTATCGGGATGGTGTTAAAGGCAATCGGGAAGCACGGGACGACCGATGTGCCAGTTCCGCAGGGACCGCCTTTCTTTCGGTTCAGCGATTGGGGGGAATCGAGGCGCGCATTGCTCGAAGCTGGGTTCGTCCACCCGGAGGTGCGAGAGGTGGACCAGACCCTGGTGCTGCGTTCGCCCAATACACCGTATCACGCGCTCATGCGCGGCGGCGTCCGGGTTGCCGCGATACTGCACGCGCAGACGCCGGCTGCGCTGGCGCTGATTGAACGGGCCGTCGCGCACGAAGCAGAGACGTATCGGAGCGGTGCCGGGGAGCTGCGGATTCCCATGTGTTGCGTCCTCGCCTCCGCCCTCAAACCTTAGGGGCTAGCTGATTTAAGCGAGGATAGCGCACTACGCCTTGCCAGGAATGCTCTCGAAAATCGACCGAGGTATCTGCCTTGCTGCGGCCCGTGTACCTCTCGACGTTCTTAAGCCTAAATCAGGCTTGCGTCATGGGAGAGATGCGCAACGCACATCGCGTGAATCTGCTGGACGACCGGCTTCCGGTAGTCGAGAAACCAGCCACGATTCAGGTTGAAGAGCTGAACGAGGTCGGCCTCGGCTTGCGGAAACGGCAAATCAAGCGCCTTTAGCGCGACCACTCGGCACGCTTCAACGAGCTGCGCGCGCTCAAGCCAACCGCATTCAGCGCCGTTCGAGCTGAGACAGATTTGCGCAGACTCGATGAGATGAAGAGTGCGCAACCATTCGCCGCTGCGAGCAAATGCGAAGAGCCGCCCGACCACGAGGAACGCGTGCAGCTCGGCCTTCGTTTCGTCATCCAGCTTTTTCATTTCTCGGCTTCCGCTTTCGGCGCAGCTGTATTGCTCTTCGGCACACGCGGCGGTGCCGGGAACGGCGTTCTACTTTTCTGAAGCGTGAGGACCCGTCCTGTCACATGCTGTGTAGCGCGCAATCAGACCATCGACCGCCAATAGAGTAAGCCTAGGATCCCCTCGCCTGTCCGGATTACTCCGGTCAGTTGCCTCATTGCCATCCGGTGCCTTGGATGATTGCGATCGCACAGGGCGCCCAAAAGATACGCCATCTCGCACGTATCGCGTCTTGACGCGCGCCACCAGCAGGGACAGGCCGAAGCCGGCGGCCGGGACCACCAGCATGGCGGGTTGCTCCCGTGCGTACGACAGGAACACGCTCATGGCTTCCTCAGCTTGGCAATCACCATGTCAAAGGCGAACGCACATTCATCGGCCATAGCCGACGTTCGGTGATAGATGGTGGGGCGTCGGCTGCAGATCGGGTTGCTGCCATTCGCAAACCGACGTCGGCGAATGGCAGCTCTCACCGCGGTCGAACGGGTCTTCACGACCCGTTGCGGGCAGTGGCGCGCGCCGAACGAGCGTCCCCTTATTGCAGTCGATCTCGAGCCATTCAAACGTTCGCAACCGCGAACGTCAGCTCTCGCTGCCGTCGAACGAGTCTTCACGACCCATAAGAGACGACGATCTTTCTACAAAGCGGCCATTAGACTCGGCGACGTTTGCGACTCAAAGCAGGAGCAGCAGTGCACCGAAGAAAAACAGGAAACATCCTGTAGCAAACTGGGCTTGGAGAAAGCCGCGCCATCCTGGGTAGCCATATGGCACCGGTTGGGAGTATCGGGTCGGGATAGGCAGGCGCAAAAGCCAAGTGCGTAAGGCGTGTGTGAGCGCGAGCACGCCCCCGGCCAGGATAAATAGCGAAAACGTCCGAGGCGGATCGAACGGAATGGGAATGTCCAATACGTGCATCACAATGGGCACAAGCGCGCCTAGTACCAAAAGTCCGCATAGCAAACGATAGAGCAGAGTAAGGCTCGTCTTTAACCACGTGGGCGCATTGCTCTTGCCTTGAGGTGGAGGCGTCCAGGTCATTCTGTTTGGCGGATGGGGTCCGTGCGTGGGGACAGGATTTGGCCGTGATTTGAATTTAACCTCATCTCATGGTCCACCGCCTGATTGTTTACGATTCCCGGATTCCCGTCGAGTGTCCAATTCTGGCCGTACAAGGTCGTGGGGCCGGGCGTGACGGCTCCGATGCAGTCACCGTTGAAGCCAATCGTCGCGGCCGATGCCATAGACGTGATCACATTCGTCGTAAGCCTCGTCGATTGACAGATACAAATGATCTGAAGTCGGAAATGGCGCTTCTAGAGATTCATACCGCATCAGTAGAAAGACTCCGCCTTCGAGTTCTTCAATCTCGATCTTCACGGTCGTGCCTTCGCTTTCGCCTCGTCCATCAATGGACTTTCGAGTTGGCGCCCAAATCAGCATAGGCGGTTCGTGTGCGTCACAGGTGGTGTTTTCATGTGAATCGATCAACGTTGTTGGCTCATGCTCTCGTTATTGTCGACGATCCGAGGGGCGATGTCGAACGACCGGAACTGGCCGCACAGAGTCCTACAGCCTAGTCGGTGAGGAGGCTTGGAGCGCGCACGTTATGCGAGAGGCATAAGCCGACCCACTCCGGACCTTTGGTTTGCCTCAAAGCGGCCGCTCAGCGCTGAAAACCCAAGCCTCGTCTAGCATCTCGACTCTTCCACCCGCTACTGTCGCTCAGGCTTTCGTTAGCTGATAGTGCCTTGACGCACGGGCCCGATTGCCACAAGTCTCAGCCTTGCACCACCGCCTGCGCTTGTTTTTGGAACGATCTACGAATAGCCATGTGCAACGTTCGCATTCCCTCACGTAGGGCATTTCGCTACTGAGTAGAAGTTGCTGAACGTCTAATGCGATGCGGTTCCACAACGTATTCAGGCCAGCTTTATCCGTGTCGATCTGCCAATCGCACCCGTCGGGACGCCGCTCCAAACGAGCGACATTGACCGCCGCGGCGACGGCACTTCGCAAAACGACGTCATCCGCCGGCTCCACCACACGGTTGGCCGCTAGTGCGGAGAATAGCCGATACAGACTTTCCCGAAAAAGTCGCAATTGCTCGAGGTTGTGCGCGGCTTCGGCTGGTGCCTGCCTCGCCATCGCGCGCAGACGCCTACCCTCGTTCCCGGAAACCGCGCCGGCTGCGGAGGCCCAATCCACCGCTGCCCGGTAGTTGGTCAAGCGCTCCTCGTCTCTCGTCTTGTCCCGGCCGCCCTGCGTATTCGCGAAATCCAGGCATAGAGCCCCCCCGGCGAAACTGCCAGCGTTCCATGCTTGATCTTCCGTCATCGGTCTCCCCTCATTTTTAATGCTCAAAATAAAGTTTACACGTTAGGCAAAATCGCGAGCAGAATAATGGTTAAACATAGCTTAGAGCATTATAGGGGGTGTCATGTGCTGGAAGCTCGATCGCTGCTATGACTTTCATGGTCAGACGGTTCGCTATTCGGTGCATGGCGAAGGGCCGCCGCTGGTTTTCGTGCATGGCACACCGTTCTCGTCCTATGTGTGGCGCCGCATCGTTCCGCATTTTTGCGCGACCCACCGCGTGTATTGCTATGATTTGCTCGGCTACGGACAGTCGGAGCAACGGCAAGGCCAAGACGTTTCCCTTGGCATGCAAAATCTGCTGCTCGCGGAATTGCTTGACCACTGGCGCGTGGAACGGCCGGACGTTGTGGCACACGATTTTGGCGGCGCAACGGCGCTAAGGACACACCTGCTGGGGAGCAAAGACTACCGAAGTCTGACGCTGATCGATCCGGTCGCGCTGTCCCCATGGGGTTCTCCTTTCGTACAGCATGTCCGACAGTACGAAACTGCTTTTGGAGGACTTCCAGAGTACATTCACCGCGCAATCGTACCGGCCTATGTGCGCGGAGCAATACGGCGCCCCATTTCCGATGAGGAACTGCAGCCCTACGTGCTACCCTGGCTAGGGGCATCAGGACAAGCGGCGTTTTACGTCCAGATCGCACAGATGGATCAGCGCTACACCGAGGAAGTTACCCCGCTCTACGCGCAGGTGCGCTGCCACACTTTGGTGCTTTGGGGCGAAGACGACCTATGGATACCTGTGGAGCGCGGGCGGCAGTTGCAGCGAACCATCCCTGGGTCTCAACTGCAGGTGATCCCCAACGCCGGGCATCTGGTACAAGAGGACGCGCCGGAGGCAATCGTGGCCGCGTTGTTCGGTTTCTTGTTCGAGTATCGCGGATAGCCAGGTAGACGATTAGCAGTCCATTTCATTGGTCCTTCCGCGAGCGGCGAGTGACCGCATTTTTGCCCGGAGATGTTGCGATACAAATGGGCAGACAAAGGACGATGATCTGGCGCAAGGGCCCTTTGGCTGGCTGAGAGACCATGGAGCACCGATTGTCGACAATCTACGGGCATCTGTCGAATGTCCCAAATTGGCCGACCGCCGTCCGACGCCACGGCGCGGTGGTGGACCCGGAGGAGACCTTCGGCTCTCTCGTTAGCCGTCGTTCGATGCGGCCAACTATTTGGCTAACTTCGTAAGGTCTATATACTGTCGTCGCGGCGGGGGGAAGGACACCCCGAAAGGGGCGCCAGTGGATAATACCGACCGCGCCCAGGGTCTTGGGCACCGTCTGCGTAATAGTCAGGCGCAGACCATGCCCCGCCGCGCGTCTCCGACTGAACGTGGCTCTATCTCGATTGCCAGGCTCTAGCGGGGCGGCCGGGTTATAACTAAACCGGCGTCTATTCCACCGCGACGTGCTTTCTCCACGCACTGAAGCCAGTCCCGCCACGCAGCGGGGTCCGCAGTTGCTCCGTCCGAAAGCAGACTTATATCTCCCAAGAGTGACCCAAGATCGTCGGAATTTGTCCGTTGATAGAGTTCAACAATAAATTCGTACATCGCGAGGTATGCCTCGTGCAATGTCAGGCGCTCACTGTCCAGAGTCATTTCGCTCGTTGGATTGTGTCTTTGGTCTCTCAATTGTTACCGATCTAGGCGTGTACGTCGATCGTCCGAAACTGGCCGAACTTAGCCAAGACGATCGCCACATGGCACGTGGAGCGACCACAGCGTTTCGAAGGCCTCCAGCGTCACTTCCTTCGCCTCGAACTGCGAATCGGCGTTAATTGCATACAACTCGGGCACCGGAAGCGTTCCGAGTTGTGTGCCCAGCGCCGATCTCTTTCCGTCCGAAAACCCGACTCGCCCGTCGCGAAAGAACTCAAGCTTGCGCAGTTCATAACGATCCGGGTCGAGCACGGATACCAGACGAACTGGCTCCGCAGCGAAATCGTGTTTCCACTCGACATCAATCGCAATCAAACTGTCGCCCCTTGTCTGCACGCGTCAGAGTAGCTCCCTTCGCCGCTCCGTTGTGCGATTGTCGACGATTTAGGCGTGGGGTGCCAATGGCCGCTACTGGCCGGAATACGTCCCACGACCGAGCGAGATGATTGCCTCGGACGTGGCTCTCATGCTTTGACGGTGGTCCGACGAAGGTTGAACTGAAGATCGGCGACGTGAACGCCCCGAGATCGCCACGATTCGCTTTCGTCTTCGCCGCAAGGAGGCGCGCGCGGGCGCCGCGTAGGTTCGGTCCAACGGCGGGTCAATTCTGGCCGACCATCAAAAGGAAGCGTTCATTGTGGTCGCCGGCGCGTCCGCCTTGCCAGATTTTTCGCCATCCAGCCGGGGGCGTTACGCGGGCGTCGGCCTTGTCGAGCAGCAGCAGCACGCCGCAGCGCGAGCCGTGCGCAAAGTCGGCGAGCTGTATCGCACGCACGTCGATGAAGTAGTCGAGCATTGCGCGCTCGGAGTCACCGACACCGAGCGACCCTGCGCAGGCTTTGGGTGCTCCGCTGAGCGCTGCGCGCGGCAATGCCTCGCGCAGTTCGGCGAACGGCGTACGGTAGCTGCGCGCCTCGTTGACCCACGGCAGCAGCAGCGTCGAGAGCGTGCCCCACACGAACGTCAGGCCAGCGAACCCGAGAATGAGTGCGCCAAGCTCGCGACGAAGCACGATCGCGGCGATCCACAGCGCCAGCAGCAGCAGTGCGCCGAGCACGAGTCCGGGCGAGAACGCCAGTTGATAGTCCAGTGGCAGCCATTTGCCGATCGGGCCGGCGGCGACGTGACCGTTACCGGTCAATTGCAGGCCCCAACGCGTCCAGACGAACAGGCCCAGCGCGCTCATCAGAACGATGGCTAGCGTCGCCCACGTCTTCTCGAGCCAGTTCGGCAAGCGAACGCCCGCACCCAGCACGCCCAGTGCCGGGAAAATCGACAAGATATAGATATCGCGCATCACAGATGACGTGGCGAGAGTCGCGACGAGAAGCACAACGTAACCCCACAGCACCGCAAGTTCAGGACGCGAGACGGCGTAGCGGCGCCAGCTCTCGATACGCGAGGCGGCGACCAGCGCCCCGATGGCGAGCCAGCCCGCAGGGAACGTCAGCGCGATCAGACTGGCGAAATCGCTCAGATACGACTTGCGCTCACCGCCCAGATGCACGAAGCCGAAGAATCGGCCGAAGTTGTTGTCCCAGAACCATTCGATAAACAACGAAGGCGACGCGTGCCATAACAGTGCCGGCCAGATCACCACCCAGGGCAGCACGGCCAGCACCGCCCACGCGAGCGCTGCCGCATAGCGCCGGGTACGGTACGCGGGCAGCAGCAGCGCCGCCAGGCACGTCAGTGCGAGCACGCCAGGCACGAGCAAACCTTTGCTGAGAAAGGCGATGCCGGCGCCGGTGCCGAGCTGCAGCCCCCACAGGCGGGAAGAGGCGTCGGAGCGCGCCAGCCGGGGGAGCGCCGCAAGCGCGAGTGCGGCGCCGGCCAGTTGCGGCACGTCTGCCGTGAGTTTGTGCACGTTCTCGACGGCGCCGAAGCTGCCAAGCATCAGCATGGGCGCGAGCCAGTCGAACGATGCCTTGCCGTGCAGCCGCTGCGCGAGCCGACCCACGCAGGCCGAGGCCACGAGCAACCACGCGAGCACAGCGATTTGCGCGCCCTGGAATACCGGCAGCACGCTAGAGGCGAGGCGCGCACACAAAGCACCGCTCCAGTACATCAAGGGCGGCTTCTCGACGAACGGATCGGCCGCCACGCGAGGCACGATCAGGTCATGCCCGCGAAAGAAGTTAAGCACCATGCCGACCGAATACGGCTCGTCGGCTTTCCAGGGATCACGGTCGAACATGCCGGCGACCAGAAAGGCCAACAGCAGCGCGGCGCAAAGCCACTGTGCCACGCGCGTGCGAGTCAACGTCGAGGGAATGACCGTGGACAGCTGGGCAGACCTGCCGAGTGGTAGATACCCCACGGCACACATCTCGAGACGCGCCGCAGCAGCAAAAAAAGCAGGAAAGGACCGGTAAGGAGCGCGGCACCAGCTCGCGGCCCGTTTTGTGACTGCCACAGGATTATCGGCGCCCCCGCGCTAAGTTTTACGCCCTCCTTTGGGGGGGCGATAAGGAGAGTCTCCGAGAGACGAGCTAATGCGCTATGCCAAAGATGTGCGTAGTAACGGAAATTGCACGGATTTCAGGCTATAGGAGATGTGCGACATGAGCCCCCCAGTCCAATCTGAAAGATAGGTTATGAACAGCATTCTCTCAGACGTAAGGCCCCAGTCTGTGCGCCTACGAACCAACCCTCGCACACGTCACCACGGAGTCCTTTCTTTCTCGATGAGGCGGAGCAGGGCCTTTTTCAGCGCCAGAGAGGAGCTCAGGAAACCCACCGCCTAAATGACCTGCCAGTGACTGATGGAAGCACGAGGGCTCATTGTCTACTCGGGAGCCGACGTTCGAATGGCTGCGATCCGGTTCCGGTCAACGACAGCAACTGGCCGTTCGTCGCCTCCGACGCGACGGCTGCTGTCTCCGCTCCTTTCACGTCATGCGATTCCTGCCCGGGCCGGTAATGCATATGCCGAACGGTATATTGCGTGGTGTACCGCTGCGCCTAGACTCAAATTGCTGCCACAACGTGATCCTGAGCTCTCCCAGTCCTCATTTTCACGTGTCCGGATTCCGCCGGCGTTGTTGCTCAACTCGACGAATCAATGGTCCCATCGTTTGTGATTCCGCTGAGCGTTAATGTCCGTGATGGTGATTCTCATGCAACGTCATCTAACTACTTTGCTCGCTGCCGCTGCGCTTTGGGCTTTGACACTGCTCTCGTTTCAGAGCGCCTTCGCGGAAACGGCGCCGAGCCTGGTTGGCACCTGGAAGCTAATTTCACTGACCGTCTTGAAAAGCGGTAGCCCGGTGGAGATCTTGGGCATTCATCCCGAAGGTCAGCTCGTTTTTGGCGATGATGGGCGCTATACGCTGGTCGCGGTCCGCTCCAACTTGCCGAAGCTTGCATCGGGCGATCGTCTTACAGCGACGGCGGACGAGACCAAACGGGTTGTGCAGGGAAGCGTCGCACATTTCGGAACATACGTAGTCGACCCGGCTACGCACACGATCGAATTTTACATTCGGAAGGGAACGTTCCCGAACTGGGATGGCGAAATACAGGCGAGACCATTCGTCATTGAAGCGGACCGACTCACGTATATCACGCCGGGCAGCTTTGGATACGGCGCATCGACCGCCATCTGGCAGCGGGATAAAAGCAGGTAAGCCTGCCCTTTAAGTTCCCCGTGCAAGAATCCAGAAACACTACCGGCACACAGGAAGGCGCAGAGATCAATGGACCAACGCGGTACGAATTTGCCTGCGGCCCATACGCGGTTGCGATAGCCCGAAAGGCTGCTCCCACCCTGAGCAGCCCTATGAAATGTCCGAAAGGAGACACTCAACAAGAGAAAAGTGTTGGATTCTGGTTCGGTGGAGGACAAAATCCGGAGACGCCCTCGGCATTAGAAGAAAAGGGGGAATTCAATGAGCGCAGATCCAGGAAGTTCAAGTTGGAAAGTGCCCGTTGCCAGTCGTGCATGCGCATTGTCGGGAAATACGTGGAATACACGTGATGCGCGCTACCGGACCTTTTAGTCAAAAGCCGAGAGGCACCATGAAACCATTTATCTTAGCGACAACTCTGATTTTCTCGGCATGTGTTGTGGCGCAGGAGGCCCCCTCATCCCCAGCAGTCGCTCAGTCGAATGTGGCAACACAACTGTTCATGGATCTGTGCATCCCGTCGGTCGGCAGTCGCGAAGCGTTGAATGCGCTGGCTGCCAAGTATAACTTGCGTGACGTTGCCCCATCGTTCTCTGAAAAAGTGCTTAGAGGACTGACCGGCAAGGTATGGTTGGCGCCGAGCCATTTGGGCAATTTCATCGTCATCTGGCAAGCCGATAATTCGTGCTCCGTTTGGGCAAGGAGAGCCGATGCTGCCACCTCAATCCAGCATTTCAAACGTATCGTGACTGGCGCGCAACGCCCCGGTCTTCAACTGCGAGTCGTTGCGGATCGGGACATTGAAGGTCAGGGTGGAACGTACCATTATCTAGCTTACATCCTGTCGAAGGTCGGCCAAGATGTTGGAACGTTCGCGAGCATCGGTGCCACTTCCTCGAATGCAGCGGAAGTCCAGGTTCGATTGAGGATGGAGCGTGAGAAGGTGCCAACGCCGGTACAAAACTGATCCTCCTTTGGAGCGATCCCCTCGTCTCCCGTCAAACCAATGATTTCGGTCTTTCCGTGGCGAATTACTTCCCGTGTGTGTGCTCGGTTCGTCAAAATTGACTTAATTCACGGCAAATCTTGGTCGGCAAGCGAGTGGAGACGTTGCTTCAGATCGTCGCCAATCTGGACACGTCGAGCGTCTCTTGTCGGCCCGAGGGGTAACCGGCAAGTCCGGCTAAAAGCCACGCCGTTGCCGCGATGAATCTTTCCGAAGAGTGGCCATTCGCACAGAGTCGGTCAGGAAACGCCCGGTAAGGGCTGTAAAGTGTCCCTCGGTCGGCGAGGCTTGCTGCGACTGGGGCGGCAGCCACGATAAAACGACCAAAAAACAATGGAGCCGTTTCACTATCCGGGGACGCTATGAAGATAACGCCGAAGGCGAAAGTGGTGGCGGAGATTCTATATGCCATTGTGTGTTTGGCTGCCATCTTCACGGTAGCGGCGCTCGTCCTACACAGACACACAGCACTTCGTGTTTTCGCGTTATTGGCGTGCATCAGCGCCGCGGTGCTCGGGTGGGTCAAGTCTAGGGATCCGGCAACAACCCATCTGACAATGTTCCCATCCAGGCTACATATAATCGTGTGGGCCGCAGCATCAGGATACGTTCTGCTCTCTTGCGTCGCGGGTTTGGCGCCAAATTTTAACTTCGCGGACTACATAGAGAGAGCGACGGAATCCACCCCTGCGCCCGGAGGGGGCTGGGTCTTGGTTGATTCTGCCAAAAAATATTACGGTTACGTGCAGTCACGATCACTTCAACGAACTGGCGATACGATTGCGGTCTGGTACCGGGTCTACTTGCCACGTTATAAATATCATCAAATAGCCTACCTTCAGGGACATGGCACGGCGGACTGCAAGGAACGGAAGACTATGAGCACGGACACACTTTCTTCATTCGACGAAAGAGGAAACCAGCTCACTCCCTCCTTTGTCCCGAAAGAGAAAGTCGCCGATATTGTTGGGCATCCGAATGGACATTTCGCGAGACTTCTGGTGGGTGCTTGTGGAATCGACACGTCTATCCAAAAAGTCGGCGATTGACGCACAACACGTATTCGACCGCAGTGGCCGCGACGTTACTTACTAACATTGTCGACGATTTCAGGCGATCCATTGAACGGCCAATCATGGCCGACTACCGACTCATGCGTAACGCAGGAGCGCGCTGCGGCGGCGGACCGGCTCAGTGCGACCCACACTGGTCATTCGGATTTCCGAAAGGCCACCGTTCAAACCGAAGCAAATGAACGGCCGATCTACATTTCGGCGTCATGCACCTCGCGACCGAGGGCGAGACTTAGCCTAGCGCACAGAACGGTAAGCCACCCAATCCATATAGGCGTTTCGAGTTCGCCGCAGAACTGGATGCCACCGGGCTCGACTGAGGCCCATATGAATCTAGCGTCGCCCTCCCACCCATACCAAGCCGGACCGTGCTTATCCTCGATCCAACCGTCCATTGATCTGTAGACAGCCCCAACCTTGGCCCACTCTTGCTCCGAAATATCGTACCGAACGTTAAGAGTGATTTCTTGTCGCATGAGCCTTCCCTCAAGGTTGCGTTTGTGCATCGGGATTGTCGACGATTTACGCCAGCGCGTCGAATGTCCCCAAGTGGCCGACCGGAGCCGACGCTGCAGGCCGAGGCCGACGTGCGAGGGACGCTCGATGCCGCTATCAAGAACGCTCACTCCTTGATGCTCCAAGTGCCGCAAATGATTTCGTAGCACGGCCCGTCATCAAAGGTGATCATCAAATGTTGTAACGCATCGACAGCCGCTCTATCTTTCTTTCCAGTGCTTCGGACTTCCTCTAGCCATGTACTCTCGAGGGAGACGAGCCTTGCATAAGCCAGGTTGAACATGGCTGCGGTGCATGAGGTTAGAAACGTGCACTTGTAGGATTCCACCCCGGAGAACTGAAGCACTATTTCCTTGGCGGCGCCGTCGTCCCCTTCGAACAATAGCCTCAATGTACATTCGCGGCGTGGAAGGACCACGAATTCAGGGCTATGGAATAAAGCAGAGGCTGCTACAGGCAATTTCCAATGTTCTTTCATCGTATCGGCTCCTGCGCGAGCCACTCGCACTCTTATAGTCGACTCGATTGTCGGCGATCTTGGTACCGGGGTCGAAGGTCTTTTTCTGGCCGACCGTCGCCGGTGGTCGACCATTGACCCGATGTGCTCACTCGAAAGGCTTCAAAGCAGTCAGCCACCTGCGCGCGACTCAAGCAGTGGATTGAATATCTGCAGGACGTCTGCAACGCCTACAATTGTTGAACCCTCGGCAACTTCAACACGTCGCCCGATCCAAAACGTGTGCGGGTATGCTTCGGGAGATAGAAGCCAGACCTCGGCTTTAGCTTGCTGCCCTGTCCGGACACCCGTTGCATCTACAAACTCGTGATGTGCAGACGACCAATAGTCAGCGCGCACTTTGTAGATTGGGCGATAGCCAGAAACGACCTCTTTCAACGAGCCATCTGATCTATGCGCCGTCAGATAGAAGTTCACGAGGAGGTGAGGTGGACGGGGCGGACGGGTCATACTCTTGGGCGAGGGTAGCTGAGAGGCTTGGGAACGCCGATTGTCAGCGATCTACGGGCATCTGTCGAATGTCTCAAAATGGCCGGCCAGAGCCCGATGACCGACAGCGACAATTGCGTCAGGCGCTCGTCTCATGCAAAAGGCATGGCCCGACCCGGAGTGGTCTCTCAGATTGAGCGATAGCGGACGTTCGCGCAGGAAATCCAAGAGGCGGCATCCAAATCATCTGTCATGACTTTGGCCCGCGGCCCTCATCGCCGGCTTCGTATGTTTTCCGAGCCTCGTTGTACGAATTATCGAACGGCTTGATGCGCAAAGCGCGCGCTTTGGACGAATACCCTCCTAGCGCTGCGAGCAGAAACCCGATGCAGAACATAAACATCCGCGCCTGAGGCCAAAATCGCTTTGCGTCAAGGGCGAAAATAACCAAGCCTACGCCAACCAGGAGGAAGGTACCGCCGAGCCAACTCGCAAAGTTGCCGTCCTCAATTAGTCGAAGCTTCATCTATTGCTTATTCCTTTATCGAAGATACGATTTCATTGAGGGTACAGAGTCGGATTGTCAGCGATCTACGGCCCTTCGTCCAATGTCTCAAAGTGGCCGACTGTACTCGTTCGCGGAAACCGCCAGAAAGCTGCCGTCGGCGATTTCAACGTCCGATTCGTGGAAGCTCGTCGAACTAGTGCTTTCGGCCACTTTCTGCCGCTCGCCTGAGCGATCCAGTGGTCACTCGAACGACCGGTCCGCTCCGACGCCCGCCCGATGCGCAACGCGCGGTTGCACGCCTTTGTGCCGTTCAGGCGTCGCTGTTCGCGCAGCCGCTCTGTGATTCTTTCTGGTCCATCACAGCCTCCCCGCGAGTCCCAACTGAAAGTTGGAAGGAGTTACAGAGCCAAAAACCAATCGGTCGCGGTGACCGCGGCACGGTGACCGCGTGCCTACTTGAGTATCCTCCATAGACGCCCAGGTGCAGATCGATTGCCTGCATCGGTTTGTGTGCTTTAGGCCTGAGCAGCCCTTGAAAGCTAGATGCGTCATTCGTCTTCTTTTGGGTATTTGACCGCCGCGTCGATCGCTTCGCGCTGGGTACGAAACCAGCCAAGGTGCGCCCAACCGCGATAGCGGAATTGGCCGTCGCGCTCCATCGGCAAGCCGTTTGCCAGCACGAAGTCCAGCCGCGCCGTCTCGTTAGACAGGGCTAGCCGGCATGTCAGGAAGCGCGTCGTTTCACGAATGCTCTCGCGGTTCGCTTGGTCCTCTGCTTTGTCCGCTTCTCTTTGCTGCTGCTCCTGATGGATTTCGTTGAGCATCGTGCTCAGCTTATCGTTCCTCGCCTGCGAGTCTTCCCTCACTTTGCGTGCCTTCGCGCTCAGCTCATCGAAGTCGCCGTAGTCTACCTCTTTGTATTTCCCGCCCAAGACGGAATGTGCGTAGAGCGCGTACAGCTCATGCGCGATGATGCCGGCGTGCTTCGGGTTCATGCCTTCGCCTTCCAGCGCGAGTGCGAATTTCAGTGTGTCCATGTGTGCTCCATAAAGTTTCCCGCAAAAACTGTGTGTTAGCGGTTGGTCACTGGAATAGGGCATGCAGTGGCGTCGATGAAGCCTTGCATGATCTTGGGTGCGAGCACGTAAAACTCGATGAAGAGGCCGACGATCAGGAGCTCGACTCGAGGCTTCCAGTTCCAGTTGATCCAGCGGGTCGTCAACTTTCGGCGTCGTCTTTCTAGGGACGTACTGCTTACGGCCCTCTTCAACCTGCTTCATCCATTCTTTATGATCTTGCATGGCCGTCTCCCGTCAGCGGCGAAACTTCTCCAGCCTTGGCCATCGCGATCATGCCAATGACCATCGCTCAATTGACGGCCGGGCGACGCTTGCTACAGTGCAACGCACCCCCTAACAATACGCTGAGGCCGATTTCATCGAAAGGAGCTGCGCACAGTTCCGGGATGCTCCCGGACAAGAGCGTTTGGCGCCTGAGCGAATAGCGCATGTAAGTGGCGCTGGGGAGCGCTGCGCTGAACCGCTTCGCGCTCGTTACTGCGCATCGTCTCAACACCGGGTAGAAAGGCGACGGCATCGTTGTTATGGATTGAGAACACGTGGTCGCACAAGTCCGCCACACCGGCCGTCCTGTCTATGACTGGAATCGGCCGACGCCATGTCAAGACGCCAATCCCATGGTGCTCGGGTGTCGCTTTACCAGAACCCCGTATTTTGTAGCTCGATGCCTAGCTCATGCACGCGTACACCCGCGCCCAACGGGCCCCTTGGGCGACGGAGCGCGTCGAGCGGCAAGAAAGCGATCGCGCGACCTTCCGCAACCCTCACACGTGCGCGAGACGGGGCGTAAATAATTTTGTAGGGTGGGCACGACGGCCGATTTGAAACTGTACGTCGAGCCGCCTACATTAGTGGTGAGTCAGAGCAACGAACCGAGCGTCCAGGATCACCCGTTCTGCTTTCCAGCCCGATTGAAGCCATGGCCCTGTCGACAAATTCCCCGACGAAAGCGTTGCTGGCAGAGGTGATTCGTTCGCATCTCGCCGGGAAGTTGGTTGTCGGTGCGGATACGTCGCCTACGGGCACCGGGAAAACCACCTCCAGCAGCCAGTTCTTTCACGACCCCGAAAGTTTTCTTCAGTCAATTGGCAAATCAACAGATCTGAAAGTGGTGATTGTGGCTTCGCAGCATCGGTACCTCGGGAACTATTGGGTGAAGGGCAACCATCAGCTTGCGATCCGGTTTCTGGGCGCCGACGAATATGCCCGCCGATTGAGGAAAATCGCAAAGGCTGCTCCGTCCGCGGCCGCGCAGGAAGAAGAGATGGTTTGCGACGGCCTGATTCCGCATCGCTGCCCGTTGCGCGGAAACAGCGATTGGCAGAAAAGCCTCCTCGGGGCCGCCGAGCGCAGCAAGGCAATCACGTTCACGGACTACCGGGAGATCTGCAAGGGGCATCTGAAGGAAAAACTGGAGTCATCGGATCCGGCCCAACTGTTTGACGCCTGCAACCATGCGTGTCCGCTGGCTGGCGGCGCCTTCTTTGGCGTCGCCCTGCCTCACGACAGTCCAGACGGCAAAAAAGGCCACGCCCGGCACCCCGGCCATCCGCGCCTTGCCCTGCTCACCACCGCCAAGTTCCGGTACCGCGCCGCCGCGTTCTACCTCCACCACGGCGAGATCATGGTGCGCACGCCCGACTTCCAGGATATCCGGGATGCGGTAATCCTCTTTGAGGAAGCGGCCGACGCCTTTGCCAGCATGCTCGGATACGTTGACGAGAAGGCCGTCTCGACCGAGCTGCTGAGTACCGCAGCCTTGGCTCATGAGCTGTTTAACCGTCGTCAGTTCGAGCACGATTGGATCAAGCACTTTTGTCAGCGCACGGCGACCATCTATCTGGGCGCAGCCCGCGACACCATTGTCCAGGACGGGAAGTGGATGCCGGTGAACGTGTACCAGCAGGATCCGAAACACCGTGGCGATTACCTGCTCCCGGTAAGTCGCGACCGCTCCGCGCTGGCAATGGCAGACTACGCGCGCTACGCCACGCACAAGGAAACAGATGGCAATGGCGCGCAGCTCAGCTTTTCACTCCTGATCAAAGGCGTCGACCCACCGGAAACCGCCTACTCCCCGGACGTCGTCAAGCCGGCCCGGGTGGATCCCAAGGTAGCGGCCACCCGTCGCGCCGCACCGGGCAACGTGATCCCGATGCCCCCAATGACCGCGTCCCTAGGCCCGCTTGTGCAGGCGATCTACGCCATGGCAATCAAGCCCTTCGTGAGGTTTTTTCCTTATACGCATCACCGGGCCGGGTCCCTCACCTTCCGGGAGCACGTGAGCAATGAACTGAACAAAACGTTCCAGTTGCACCGGCCAGTTCGTGAGGCGCTGCGCGATCTCGCGCTTAGCAAGATTTACTCCGAGAGCAACGTCAAGTCGCTGCGCGACAGTGAGCAGGATGTCTTTGCCGAGGATTATTACTACAAGCATGGTATCGCCTACTGTGAAGTGCACAGGCCGCAACGCGATGCGACCGAGCGCGACCCGCTCCATATCACGCTAAACGTCAGCTACCCCCCGCCGGAGCAGCTGGTCTACAACCTCCTCAGGCAACACAATTCAATCATTTTCTCGTCAGCGACGCTCCGGTTGAAATCCCCGTACACGAATCTCAATCTGGACTGGATCCTGCGCAAGCACCTAGGCGACCTGGCCGAGCAGGATGGTGCCGTCAAACACGAGGTGATTGACCTGGACGACCCCGGCAGACCTGAGCTGCATCGATTGAAGCGTCTAGCGACAGACCGGCTGATCGAAGCCCGGCACTGGGAAGACCGGCCGCTACCGGTCTGCATCTTCAAGACTAGCAACGACAAAGAGGACACGGAGTATCTCGAGGGCTATCAGGCGCTCATTACCGAAATCCGGTCGCTCAACAAACTCCACGTTCCTGCCATTGGCATAGTCATGGTGAACAGTTATGCGCACGCGGAGGAACTCTTGCGCCGGCTCGAGTATGCGCACGTTGCTCTGAACATCGGGGAGCTGTACGCCGTCAATACGGATTTCGACCGCTTCGACCGGCCAGGACTCTCCACCCTTGATACCTGGATCACGGGCGGCGAGATCCAGCGCGGGGCCAATGGCACGCCCAACCCGATGCGCGAGCCTATGCTGTTCGACGATCTCGAGGCCGCGGTATCGGCCAGGATGGGGCCTCTTCTGAGCAGGGCAAAGCCGCTCAACGGTCTGGTGGTCTCGGTGATCCAGAAAATCGGGAAGGGCGCGTCGTTTCGCGTGGACCTCACGAATGTCAAGCTCGGCCGCTGCGGGCGCGCCTATCTCGGTGATGGGATAGATGTCGATCGCGCCGACCCCTGTGTCGACTTCAATCTCGTCGCGTTCGCCGAGCACCCGCGCAATTTGGTCAACGTAGCCAACTACAGACGGATTGCGGTGCAAGGTGTGTCGATTGGCGGCCGGGACATGCAGGAGAAGCTCACCCAGCAGTTGCGCTGTGGCGAGTTCAAGCCGATACAGTGTGCGATGAAATGGTCGCGTTTCGGCGCGCTCGCCGTGACCGATCTAACCGTGCAGGGGGCGGGCCGAATGACCCGATGCCGCACACCGCTCCCGGTGCACCGCCGCTTTATCCTGTCGGACAAACAGGCACGGCTCGTGATGCTCGGCTTGGGGTATTGCAGTCCGGGCGACCTCCTCTTTACCCCGGATCTGGCGCGCATCCGTGACACCTGTCTCGACTACTGGATGGAGGCCACCATTGCTTGCACCGACGAAGACGCCGGCGCGGCCGAGTGGGTCTCAAACGTGTACCGGCAGGGCGGCAAGCGCAGCGCTCGACGTTATGCGGAACTGAAAGCCGTACGCGATATCCGCACCTTTCTGTCACAGCCGGAGCATTATGTTTTTTCGTCGCAGGATGCGTTCGACAAGGCGACTGCAGGCGCCTTCCAGGACGACTATGGCGTCATTCCTCAAGATCTCGCTGTCAGGGACACGGCACTGGCCCGGCTTCGCCAGTCCTACCTCAGGACCTCGACCATGCAGCTAGCACGGGCGAGCGTGTCGAAACGGTCGATCGAGATTATCCTCAACCACGGACCCGGGCGCCTGTCGCTGATCTCGTACCGCCAGAAACTGCCGCCCACGCGCGGCCGGAACCCGGTCATGCTGCTCAAGCCGCGCGAGCTACATGAGATCGCCTATCCGGCCGCCGACGAAGCGGCCGTCCTCCGAATGCTGGACGCGTTCCAAGCCAGGGGCGACGTGAGCTTTCAGGTTCAATCCGCGCTCGACAACGCGCGGTTCATGCACCCGATTCGCAATGGCACCCATGAAGCAGGTGACTTCTATCTGCTGATCAAGGGGTTCAAGCTGTTGCTGGACAACAAAACCACGGGGACCGGTTCGATCCACAACCCGGAATTGCGCGGCGTCGACAGCGTGAGGGCCGAAGTGCTGTCCAAAACCGCGCGCTTTGAGCGTGGGACTGGCATCAAGGTCGACGCTTTCGTGTTTGCCAATTCGGGCTGGAATCTCCAGGACATGTGGTACCCCGACGTGATTCCCCGGTGTGGCGTGCCGGTGTTCCATATGGACGCGTGCACGACGCTCAGTCCAGCCAGAATGGCCATTGAGTTCCAGCACACCTTGACCGAGATCGTCACTTACCTCGCCACCCGGCGGTCAGCGGCGCAGCGCCGGTCGAGCCAGGCTGATGGATAATCCCTCACTAGCGCTCACCGCCGTGACCCTTGATGAACGGAAGGTGCGGCAACGCGCGGCGGCAGCGAAGGGGCGCCTCGTCCGCACGGATGACGACGACACGCATCGCCGCTGGACGTCAGTCATCTATACGCAAATGAACGCCGGCAATGTGCTGGCCAGCGTACGCACGACAGAGCACAGCTGGCTTCTCCTGGCGCGCCCCCTGCGCTCGCTCAAGTGCCGTGAGCTGATGACGGGCGCAAAAGACGCGTTTGGCGCCCCGGTCGAGGTGCTCGCACAACTTTTCTTCCAACAGGACCTTGCTGAGGCGGCGCCGTATGGTTTTGTGCGGTATTTTGGGGCCTTGCATGTTGCCGTCGATGACAGCTGGCAGCGCGGAGCGGCCAGCCTGCGCATGCTCGATGTCCGGCTCCAGCCCATTTGCATTGGGCGCTGGCTGCTACAGATGCGCTCGGTATCGTACACGCGCGATATCCGTCGCGCCGACAAAACCGCCCGCTGTTTCACCGTGCGGTGCGAGCCGGCGCGCGAGCGCTTCCGGCTGGTCCCCACGCTCAAAAGCGAGGCGCACGAAGCCCTTGCCTACGCGACGGCGAGTGCGTCCCGGTCCCGCGTGCCTTGGAAGGCGCGAACAGCGGCCGGCGCGAATCAGTTGGATAGGTACGGGTTGCTCAACCTAAGTCTCGCGCGAATGGCAAGCACTCTGGGGCTGGCGACCCTTAGTGTGTCGTTCGACCCGCTCTATCGTCACCGGCCTGTGGGCTCGACAACCCAGGCCAAGCAGGAACTGATGCATGAACAGGTGATCTCCCAGGTGGCGCCAGCGCTCGCAGGCTACCGGTTCTGTGTCACCTCGCATCTAGGCCGACCGGACTACCTGGCATCGCTAATGGCGCAGATGTTTCCCTTTGCCCAGTGGTGCCCGGTCGACGCGGCCGCAGCCGCGCCCGGCGAGATTGAGCATTTGCTGGCGGTCGTGAACACGCCGCGCCTTTCCGGGCCGGACCCGGAGGACGTCAAGGTCGCGCTGCGCGCGGCAGGTTTCCCGGTGATACAGTGTGTCACTGACGCTACGATCGCCTTGATCAGCAAGTCGATCCAGCAGCGCATTGACAAAACCACCGCGTACGCGAGTGTTGGAAAAGTCGAAGCGCGGCGCCCTCCGCAGGAACACGAGGTCATAGCACGGGCGCTGTTGATTCAGCTGCTGCTTAAGATTGAACTGCGCGACGGATGTTTTCTCGTTCCACGACCTTGGATGGGGACGGTGCCTGTGCAGCGCTATGCGTTCATTTTTCACGATTTCGGCGACCCCAAATGGGTCGTGGTCCTGCCGCAGGAGGATAGCCGGCACTTCGACGTGCAAGTCGTCGACAACGCGAGGCGGTTGCGACTAGGCTCGCGCATTCCGGTCTTGATTGACCCGCCAGACAAGGGGAAGGACGCGCGCGGCATTGATTTCGAGAACATTCGCCTTTCGGCGCGGCGCTGCGTCGTCATTCGCAACACTGAAATTAACGCGTATTCCACGCTCCGCAAGGGGCACGCCGGCATCTGGGTCATTCCAGAGCTATTCGCCTACATTTCCCAAGGCGCCGACGCCTCGTCCAGCGACCTCTGCACGAAGGTGGCCCCGCGCCTGCGGATCGTCGAAGCGTACGACCACGGCATCGCCTCCGATGACGATTGGCGCTGGCACGTCACGCTGGACATGGCAAGTCTGGCCTATGACCCAACGGTGCGGCTCTTCAAAACCTCAGCCTTCCCGGTGTTTGTGAAGCTGGCTGCAGAAAAGATGGACGCGCTCCGCCTGCCCATGGCGGCTGGTTAAGCCCGACCGGGCGCTGTGCAGCCTCGGTTGCTAACGCAACTACTTCCCCGGCGAAAGGTCAGGACGGGGGCGCGCGCAGACCTGGGCGCCCAATCGAACGCGTTTGGCCGCGCAAGCTCGAAGTCAAATTATGGACAGCCGCGGCCTCAGGTGAGCCACCCGCGCATTCTTTTGTTGTCATCTTTTTCTCCTAAGTCACGCGAACTTCTGCGGATTTTTCGATTCCTCCCTCCTAAATCATTTAGCTGCGGTCCGACAGATTTAATTGCCCTCCGACTGATTTACTTAATTGTCTCATATCAGTTCTCCACGTTTTTTCGAGTCGATATTCACTTTAGGGAAGGCGTAAGTGCATTCTGCGTCTGACGTCGGCAAAGCTGACCATAGCCGCGGTCCTTTGGCGGTCGCGCCAGCAGCAGCTTTGGTCGATGACTTGTTCTCGAGTGGTGGTTGAGGAGCTGCCGTTCCACTCAGATGCCTGCCCTTGCAACTCTGACTGTTCGACCGGCGGCAACGGGTCGAGAGTACGCATCCGGCTGTAGAGAGAGCTGACATTCGTGGCCGCGCGGGTGTGGATGGCTGAAGAGCGACTTTAAGCTGCCTTACGAACGGCGACATCTGAATGACTGCAATGGCCGATAGCCGCCGTGGAATCAACCCATCCTGCAGTAGTGCTGCGCAAGTAGTTTAGGTCTGATTGATCGAACTTCGTGAGCGGCCCCGTCAGGTTGAACGTATACCCCTTGTTTCCAGTCTGGTCATAGACGATGTTCGGCACACCATTCTGTGCCGATGCAGAATTCGCCAAGATGTAGCTCTGCAATTCCGGATTCGGTTGCACCGTGATCTGCGTCAGGATCGGCTTGCCGTCTGCCGTCGTACCGCCCGATATCCATTTTTCCCCCGAGTCCGTCGGTGTCTGGCCGATCAGAGTCGCCGCTGCGCCCGATTCTTGATCCCCGCCAACCGTGCCGCCCATGATGCGCATCTGGTCTTCAATCTGCTGCTCCGTATATTTTCCGCCGCTCCCATCGGCCAGCTTCCTCGCAAGCGACTGTTTCTGCGGATGCAACTGGCGGTTGTACAGGTCAGGGCTCGCTCACGGTTTTGGCGACAAGACGCTCCAATCATTGGTCATCCCAGCGATGTGGTCGCCGGAATTTTGCTTCCAGACCAAACATTCCGCAAAGGTGTATATAGCCACCAATTAATATCAACGGTACACCAATCAGGAACAACGCAATACCCAATCCCCGAAGACCTACCGCAAATACGATTCCTCCAGTCACCGCCAAAGGAAGGGCCCATGAGGTGATCTTTACCCCCCTGTATCGCTCACCCAATTTGAATTGGGCAGCCAAGAAAAATATGGAAAAAACAACGATCACGATTGAGAAAAGAGGCCAGAAGCTCATTGTGCGTCCTTCACCAAACAAGCCGTCGCTTGCTTACACTGTTGTGCGCCCGCCGCACCGCCGACACCCAGTCCCAGCACGCCCTTTCCTGCAGCCAGGTTTCCATCGCCATCCCTTGTTAAGTTTGTGTCCGCGAAGAGTCCGTCGCCTCCGGCAATGAAGCCGCCGGTACTGCTCGTCACACCAGTAGAAGCAGCGCCCTGCCCCACGGTAATAGCAACTCCCGTAGACGCCGTAAAACCAAGACCCATTGTCGCGCAGCCTTGCGCGTAGGCGCAAAAGTTTGGATGCGCGCCTAACGATACCGCTAGTCCCGTCTCGCCCGTCCCACCTAGGTCGAAGACATGGAGACCAGCATTTACGCCTATCTGAATGGTAAATGTCCCTGTTGAGCCTACGCTGTACGTAAGGGCGTTTTGTTCGGGCGTGGGTGATCCGCTTGGGTTCGCTCCAAGGAAAGGATTAGACCTTTCTGTCGGTGTAGCGTAGAACAACGAGCTCGGTGCATTTGCAGAAATATATGATGTCGCGACAGGGTTCCCACCGGGCACATTGGCGGCACTACTATCGACAATTCGCAACCCGCTACCCAGCAAAAGTGCTAGGGCTTGATCCGGTGTAATCGACTGCCCTGTTTGAGCTTCGTAGTATTTCGCGAACGCCGCGGCATTGTCCTTCGCCCACTGCCTCTCATCAGGGTGCAGTTGTCGATTGTACAGATCCGCATTCGACGCCGTAGATGCACCCGCGCTGCCGCCCACCGCAGCACCTGCCGCCGTCGCCAGTACGTTCCCGATTACGTTACCAAGGACATGGCCAGCCGTTCCCGGCTCACCAAATTCATCAGCCAATGTGTTTAGCTTCGGTGCGATATAGGCAGCCAGGCCAGCACCTGCTGCCCCTTGCACTGCGCTCGTAACACCGCCGCCTCCCAGGCCCGCGATGAGCGCACCACCCGCCACATGCAAACCGACCCGATTCGCGCCGCCTTCTGCCCAGGAATCGGCCTCGGCCTGTTCCTGCTGGGCAAGCGCCAGATCCGCCGCCCTAACGTTCGGATCTGTCTCGGTCTGCGCCGCGTTGGTTGCCGCGTCGGCTGCGTCCTGCGCAGCCTTTTGCTTTGAGTCAGCGTAGGCGCCAATTCCCTGCGCTACGACCTGCCCCGCCGCCTGCGCCGCCTGCATCGTGTCAGCCTGCTGCGACAGGATGTCTTGCACATCCGGCGTCTTCGAGACCGTGCCGTTCGTGCCTGATTTGCGCGCCCTGGTTCGTGATACTGATCAAGGTGCCGTCACGTACGTGCGACGGCTGCTCTTTTACATTCAACCAACTCGGACCAACCAGCCGGCTAGTAAGCCGACACAAACGCCACCAATCCAACAAACTACGAAACAGCGAAGTGATTTAAACAACCGAGATCGGGCCAACTTTCCTTCTTCGCTTAGGTAGCGATCGGAGAACAAGGACTTTCCTTTCAGCATTCTGGCGTCGAAAACTGTCTGCCCAGACTGAGGACTATTCACCATCCGAAGGAAGAAATAACCTGATGCAAAAAACGATACAGCAGCCAAGACCAACAGTACGACAAAGATTGCTGTGGCGACGCTTGCGAAAAGCTTGATAGGCAACGAACGTATCGTGTTAAAGGTCTCGCTGAAGAAAAGCGCCGCAACGACCAATACAATCAAAGCTGTGCTCGCCGTAAGAGTCCTTCGATGTGCTCTCATCTGGAGTAACGTCCTCACTTGCAAATAGATTGAGTCAAACCGCTCGTTATATTACTAATTCCCAGAGTACACGTGGTCATATTGGTAACGGACACAGTTCCCCCTGCGATGGAAGGAACGCCTTTGATTCCCACTCCGTAGGATGCACCGGTCGCTTGACCGTTACTGTAGGTTACCGAGCCGCCAACGCCAACGTCAGCCAGGGACACGGCGGTGTTCACGTTAGAGGCCACACCGCGCAAGTCGGCTGCGCTGCCTTTGTTGAAGCCGACTGCCCCACCAGCAGACGGGTCGAACCCGTATCCGGTACCGTATGTAGCATAGAAACCTGCATCGAAAGTTGTGTTGCCGAATCCTGGCGTGAGATAAAAGCCAAAACCTGCCGAAACTCCATACCCAACCACGAGCGTTCCTCCGACACCAGCCACGGCTGTTACGGCTGGCAACGCTGCGGGCGTATTGAGTACCGCCTGCGCATTCGCACCAGTCGCATTCATCTGAGCCGTCATCACCGATTCATTGCAGGGGCCCGTTGCCGTGCAGGAGGACGGGACCAAGCTCTTTTTCGGCATCAACGGATCATACTGCTGGTTGTACAACTGCACGTTCGATGCCGTAGCAGCGCCCGCCGTACCGCCCACAAGCGCCCCGCCCAGGCCAGCAACCACATTCCCCGCGAGATTACCGAGTAGGGCCGAACCAGTTTCTGATTCGACACCCTGCGCAATATCGTTCAAGGCCGGAGCCAATTTCGAGGACAGGCCCGCGCTAGCCGCACCATCGACTGCTGTAAAGACGCTACCGCCACCGAGCCCGCCAATGAGCGCACCGCCCGCTGCCTGCAACAGCGCGCGACTATCTCCACCTTCAGCCCATGCTGCGGCAGTTGCCGTATCGCCGGCCTTCAGGGCAGCTTGTTCCTTGGCATCCGCATATGCTCCGATCCCTTGCGCGACCGCCTGCCCCGCGGCCTGTGCAGCCTGCATCGTGTCGGCTTGCTGCGAGAGGATGTTTTGCACATCCGGCGTCTTCGAGACCGTGCCGTTCGCGCTCGTCGTGTCGCGGCTCAGAACGGCCACGTCCTGCGTTTGCGAGGCCTGGTTCGTTACACTGATCGTGCCGGCGCTCACCGCGCTGCGCGTTGTCGCGCTCGAATCGCCGCTGTCGTTCTGCGAAATCATTGGCGATACGCCGCCCGTACCGCCACGCGAACCCGGGCCGACCGCCTTGCCCGTATTGCCGATTCCTACGCCAGCGCTGATGCCGTTGCTCGACGCGCTATAGTGCGACTGGTCCTGGATATCGCCGAAAGTAATGGTCCCGGTCGTCAGGCTGTTCTTCGACGCATCCGCCGTGCTGGAGATCACCGCGCCCGTCAGCCCCGTATTGCCCTTCACGTTGACGTCGAACCCGCCATCGCCCGCATTGATCCCGGCCTGCTCGTTCACGCCCGCGTAGTTCGAATCGGCGTGGCCATTCTGCGCGCTGAAGCTGGCACTGCCGCCGCCCTGGCTGATACTGAAGCCCCCGCCGGCGCTGCTCTGGTGCGCCGCGCTGTTCGTCACGTCCTGCACGCTGGTGATATTCAGGTTGCCACCCACGTCCGCGACGACCTTGCCGCCGTTGACCTGAGAGCCGGTGATATTCGTGTCACCGCCCGATACGACCGTCACGCTGTTCGTGCCGTTCACATGCGAGGCATTCTGGATCGCCGCGTCACTGTTCGCATCGCCATGCGCGTTCGACATCGACGCCGACACGCCAAAGCCCTGCGTGCCATACGACACCCCGACGCTCGCGCTGCTGGAACTGTTCGAACTGCGCGTCGAGTCCGTATTGGTCGTGTTGATGATGTTGACCTGGTTTTTCGCAGCCAGCAGCACATCGTTCGCATTCACGTTCGAACCCGCGATGGTCACGTTGCCGCTGCCAGGCGTACCGTCGCCGGTTGCCACGAACGCCGCCGTACCGCCCGCCTGCACGGACGAGCCGCGCTGGGTTGCCTGGTCTTCGGACGACTGGCTCTGGCTGTGGCTGGAACCGACGCTCAACTGGATTGCAATGCTCGGTGTCCCACCCTTCATCGCATCGGCAGCAGCGAGGCCAACCGTCGCTGTGTCACCCGCTGCGGCGATGGAATGCAGTGTCGCAGCGCGATCGTTTGTGCCCGCATCGTTGCGCGCCGCCTGCGTCTCGCTCACCGCATTGTTGATCGCGTCCCCGACCGAACCCGACAGACCGAGTGTCAAGCCGCTCTTGCTTGTCTGCTGCGTCTGGGCCTGATGCGAGGTATCGGTCGCCGCATCGATGATGACGTTCGCGGCCGTGCCCGTCACGTTCTTCGCCGCAATGAGATCGCTGCCCGTCACGTGCACGGTGTTGCCGGCCTGGACGCTCAGGTTGCCGTTGAGCGAGCCGATCGTGCTCGCATTGTTCGTGACGCTCGACTCCTGGTCGGTGGTGGCCAGCTTGCTGCTGCCGACGGACACCGCAATGCCTCCGCCTGCCATCAACCCCGAGTGATGCTCCTCGTACGTGCCTGACGACTGCATCGTATCCTGCGTCGTCGTAATGTTCACGTCGTGCGCGGCGGAAAGCGACACGTCGTTCGTCCCGACAACGGTGCTGCCCTTGATGTTCAGATCCTTGCCGCTCGAGATCGACACACCGTCCGCCGAGATCGTGCTCCCGTCGGCGACAGTCGTCGTCGTATCGCGCGTGCTCGCCCGGCTCGTGCTGCTCACGATTCCGCTGTGGCTTCCCGCCTGCTGGACGTCGGAAACGTGCGTTTCGGTCGTCGCACCGATATTCACGTCGCCTGCCGCAGCGAGCGCGACGTTACCCTTCGTCAGGTCGATGGTGCTGCCTGTCACGTTGAGGTCCTTGCCGGACACGATATTCAGGCTGTCACCGCTTCTGAGCGTCGTGCCCGTCACCGCGTCGTCGGAGAGATGCTCCGAATCTGAGGAGCTGCCGTGACTGTCGCTGCCGGAACTGTTGCTGTTGAGCGTCGAGGTCGCAGTTGCGGACTGAAGCGTCACGTTGCCGCCCGCCACGATCGTGCCGCCACCGCCCAGATCGAGCTTCGCGCCGGTCGCCGTCAGGTCGCCGGTCACGGCGATGGCGGATGTGCCGCCCACCTTCACGCTGCTGCCCGTATCGCCCACGAAATGCGTATCGGAGATGCCGTTCGCGCGCGCAACCACCTTCGTCTCGCCAGTCTCCTGCACGCCGAGATTCCAGTTGCCGCCGATGCTCATGCCGAGTGCACCGCCCACGGTGAGGCTCCCGGCGTTCTGCTCGAAGTTCCCGCCTGTCGTGATCAGCGCGTTGCCCGCCACGTCGATGCTAGCTGCCGGCCCAAGCGTGGTCGAGGTGCGCGTCGCGCCCGTGGCACTGACCTGGTTGAGCGTGTTCACCGCCGTGTCGAGCACGAGGTTGCCGCCCGCCTGCAGGTTCAGGCTGCCCGCCTTCACCGTCGCCGAGGTCAGGTTCACGTCGCCCGTCGTCACGAGCGACATCTGGCCGCCGCTTTGCAACGTGCCGAACGAACTGTCGATACTCTGCGCACCGATCGCGAAGCTGTTAGTGGCACTGATCGTGCCGCTGTTGGTCACCGTCTGCGCATTCTGCAGATCGATATTCGTCGCGGCGATGACCGGACCATTGCCCATGTTCTCCTGGCTCGCCTTCGCCAGATAGACGACCGGCACCAGCACCGACTGCCCGTCGACGACCTGGGTCTGCATGATGACCACGTTGCTCGTGAGCTGCGCCACCTGGTCGGGCGACAGGCCGGTGCCGGGCGCCAGGTCGAGCGACTTCGCAAGCGCAGCGCCTGACGTCATCAGCGCCTTGAACTCATCCTGCGTGTCGGCATAGTTCGTGAGCACAGACTTCCCGGTCATCGAGAGGATCTGGTCCTGGACGAGCTTCTGCTCGTAGAACCCGTCGCCCAGGCGCATCTGCGTCTGGGCGGGGTTCAGGCCCATCTGCTGGAAGTAGTAGTCGCTCGAAAGCCACTGCTGCTGGTTCGCAAAGGCAGGGTTCGTCTCGACGAGGTACGGCGCGTTCGGCGCGGTATCCCTATGGAAAAGGCCGCCCGACGGCACGGTGATGTTGTTCAGCACGGTGCCCGCCGTCGCGGCTGCAACGGTCGGGTTGCTGGAGTTCGCGAGACCGCTGTTGAGGACGCGGCCGCCCTGAACCGCGACCGTCGTCGAATGCGTGCCGCCGCCTGTGCCCACCGATCCGCTCACCGCACCCGCGCCAGTCACGGCCACACCGCCCGTCCCGATCGCTCCGCTCACCGCGCCCGCGCCGACTGCGCCAACGCCGGCCGCGTTGATGGTGCCATTGACGGACCCGGCGCTCCCGCCCGAAACCGACTGCCCCGGCAGCAGGCCCAGCGGCGTCACGCCCGCGTTGCCGGCGGTGTTGTTGATCGTCACGCCCGTACCGCTAATCGTCCCGCGCGCCGTATACGTCGACTCGTACGCCGGCAACGCATAGGTGCGAATATCAGCCGGCGCCGCCTGCGCATAGCCGCCCGGATTGGACGTGACGAACCCGGCGTTGCCGAACGGCAGTTGCCAGTTGTGTTCGGAGTTGTCGTAGTTGTCGTAGTGATACTCGCCCGAATACGTGACCTGCACACCGGGTGCCGTCTGGCCCTGCCAGCTTTCCTGGTCGAGTGCGTGGGGCGCCGCGATATTGCCCCCGGCGGCCACCTGGCTCCAGTAGTTCTGGAGCGTGCCCACCGACGACGCATTGATGTTGCCACCCGCGATGATCTGCGACTGCGGGCTGGTCGACGTGACGACGTTGGCGAGCGCGGTACCGGTATAGGTCGTGTACTGGTACGTGCTGTTCCACTGGCCGCCGTGCGGCGGATCGGTCGGCACGCCGCCGATCAGCGACGGATCGCCCTTCGAACCCAGCACCTGCGGATTGCCAGGCCCGCACGCGGCCATATACGTGGCGTCACACCCCTGCAGGCTGATGCCGAGCTGGCTCAGCAGCGCCGGATCGACCGCGTTGTCGTAGGACCCGCTCGTTGTCATCACGCGCCGGGTGTTCGTCACCTGGTTCGCGGCGAGCGTCATGTCACCACCCGACTGGATCAGACCGGACTGGTTGTGGATCAGGTTCGCGCGGGTGTAGTTTCCGTTCGCGTCCTTGCCGCCGGCCAGGACGACGTTCCCCAGACCATAGATCGCGGTCGTTGCCTGCGTGTCGCCTCCCGTCGTGTCGTCCCGGTTTTCGATATCGGCGGAAAGCAGTTCGAGCGTGCCCGCGCTGTCCGTTGCACCGATCAGCGCGCTGGGTCCAAGATTCGACAGCGTTTGTGACGCATTGAGCGACACGCTGCCGCCGACGATCGTGCCGGTATTCGTCAGCGTGTTCGAACGGGTGGTCAGCAGACCGCCTGCGGCGAGCGTGCCCGAGTTCGTGATGTCGCCCGCATTGACGGTGAGGCCGTTGACGGCCGAGAAGCTGCCCCCGTTGCTGAATGTACCTGGAAGGGTGAACGAGAGGTTGTTGCCCGCGCTGAAACTGTAGTTCGCAGAAGTCGCGAAGTCTCCCTGCAGGTTCAGCGAGAGATTGTTCACTGCGCTGTACGCACCGCCTCCGGACAGCGCGTTCGCCGTCACGGCCAGGTTGCGCGACGCGTTGATCCGGCCGCTTGTGCCTGCGAGGGTACCGGTCGTGATCCCGACGTCACCTGCAACGTTGCCCACATTCCCAATCGCCCCGCCGCTGTTGTCCAGATTTCCGGCGTTGATCTGGAGGTTCGCGCCGCCGAGCTGACCGCCCTGCGTGTTGGAAATCGAGATGGCGTTCAGCGTCACGTCGCCGTTGCCGCTGATCGAGCCCATGCCGGATGCCCCGGCCGCATTGCTGTTCGTGATCTGGCTACCGCCACTCACGGTCGTGGCACCCGTCCCGACGTTGGTAATCGCCCCACCCGTATTGTCGATCGAGGCCGCGCTCAGGCTCAATGTGCTGCCGCTTGCAACACCGCCCGCGCCGATCACGCCCCCGGCATTGAGCAGCGCGCCGCCGCTCGAAGCGCTCACGCCGGTCCCCGATGACAACCGGCCACCGGTGTTGTTCAGCGTCCCCTGGTCAGTCACCGACATCACGCCCTGCGACGCCAGCGTGCCACCGGTATTGTCCAGACTGCCGCCCGATACCGATGCCTGACCGTTTGTGACGATCTTCCCGCCGACATTGGAGACTGTGCCTGCGCCGTTGCCCGCACTGATCGACAGCGTGCCGGTGCCGGCGTGAGTGATGGTACCGCCGTTATTGTTCAGCGTTGACGGCGCGAGCGTGAGGTCCGTGCTGTTGGTCTGGATCACCCCGCCGTTCGAGTTATCGAGCGTACCGCTCACGCCCAGGCCCATCGTGCCGGTCCCGAGTTGCGTGATCGATCCGCCTTCGTTGGTCAGGTTCGGTGCGGTGAGCGCAAGCTGGTTAGCGATGATCCGGCCGCGACTGTTGTCGAACTGTTGCGCCGTCATCTGGACGGTATTGCCGCTGACAACGCCACTCGCGTTTTTGAAAGACGCTGCGCTGGCTGTGACTGACTGGGCGCTCAGCGTCCCGTTGCTGTTATCGAGCGTCCCGCTTACGGTCGCACCGAGGTTCTGTCCGCCCGTAATGCTGCCGCCGTTCGTCAGCGTTGCGGCCTGCACAGTATTATTGCCCGACGCGGCGATCTTCCCGCCGGCATTCGTGATTGCACCACTGGTGACGCTGAGGTCCGCGTTCGATACGAGCTGGCCGTTCGTGTTGGTCAGTGTGCCGGCGACAGTCGCGGTGAGACCCGCCTGGCCTCCGATCGCGCCGCCAGTATCGTCCAGGTTGCCGGCGCTCAATGCCACGCTCCCGTTACTGACGACCGAGCCGTTCACGTTGGTGACGGCACCCGCACCATTGCCCGCATCGATCGTAAGGGTGCCGGTCCCGGCGTGGGTGACCGTCCCACCATTGTTGTTCAACGATGCCGGTGTGAGCGTGAGGTCCGTGCTGTTGGTCTGGAGGACGCCGCCGTTCGAATTGTCGAGCGTGCCGCTGACACTGACGCCCATGGCTCCCGAGCCGAGCTGGGTGAAAGTGCCACCATGATTTGTCAGGTTCGCGGCAGTGACGTCCAGTTGGTTCGCCGTGATCTTGCCGCCACTGTTGTCGAGCTGCGGGGCGCTGAGAGATACACTGTTGCCACTAACGACACCGTTTGCATTCCTCAGCGAACCTGAATGCGTCGTCACTGACTGGGCGCTCAATGTCCCGTTGCTGTTATCGAGCGTACCCGCGACAGTGGTGCCCAGATTCTGCCCGGCCGTGATACTGCCGCCGTTCGTCAGCGACGCGGCCTGCAGCGTGGTATTGCCCGATGACGCAATCGTGCCGCCGGTGTTCGTGATGTCGGTGCCACTGGAAACGCGCAGGTTCGCATTCGACGCGATCTGGCCGTTGGTATTGTTCAGCGCACCGGTGACCGTTGCGCTCAATCCTGTCTGCGCGGCGATGGCGCCGCCGGTGTCGTCCACGCTCCCCGCCGACAGGGTTACCTGGCCGTTCGTGACGATCTTCCCGCCGGCATTGGTCAACGTACCTGCGCCGTTGCCTGCATCGATCGTCAACGTCCCCGTGCCGGCGTGCGTGATGGTACCGCCATTGTTGTTCAATGAAGCTGGCGCGAGCGTCAGGTCCGTGCTGTTCGTCTGGATGACGCCGCTGCCCGAGTTGTCGAGCGTGTTGCTCACATTGACGCCCATGGCACCCGAACCGAGCTGGGTCAACGTGCCATTGTGGTTCGTCAGGTTCGTTGCGTTGACGTCGAGCTGGTTCGCCGTGATCTTCCCGCCGCTGTTGTCGAACTGCGGCGCGGTAAGAGACACGGCACTGCCGCTGAACAACCCTTTCGCGTTCGTAAGCGTTGCGGCACTGGCCGTGAGCGTCTGCGCCCCCATCGTCCCGCCGCTGTTGTCCAGCGCGCCGGCGACAGTGGTAGCAAGCGTTTGCCCGGCGGTGATGCTTCCGCTGTTCGCGAGCGACTGCGCCTGAACCGACCCGTTACCCGCCGCGGCAATCGTGCCGCCGGCGTTCTTGATGGCGGCACCGCTCGTCACGCCCAGATCGCCATTCGACGTCAGCTGACCGTTCGTGTTGTTCAGGGCGCCGGCCACGGTCGCGCTCAAGCCCGTCTGGGAAGAGATCGTGCCGCCTGTGTCATCCACGCTTCCCGCCGACAGGCTTACCTTTCCGTTGGTGACGATCTTCCCGGCGGCATTGGTCAACGCGCCCGCGCCACTGCCTGCGTTGATCGTCAGGGTGCCCGTGCCGGCATGGGTGATCGCGCCTCCGTTGTTGTTCAACGTCGAAGGCGCAAGCGTCAGGTCCGTGCTGTTGGTCTGGAGGACGCCGCCATTCGAATTGTCGAGCGCGCCGCTGACATTGACGCCCATCGCCCCCGACCCGAGCTGGGTCACGGTGCCGTGTCCGTTCGTCAGATTCGTGGCGCTCAGGTTGAGCTGGTTCGCGGTGATCTGGCCGTTGCTGTTGTCGAGCTGCGGGGCGGTGAGCGACACGGTGTTCGCGCTGATCGACCCGTTTGCGTTCGTGAGCGACGCCGCGTTCGCGTTGATCGTGGCGCCACTCATCGAACCGCCGTTGTTGTTCAACGCGCCGGTGACGGTGGTGGCCAGCGTCTGCGCGGCCGTGACCGTGCCGCTGCTGGTCAGCGAGCCTGCCTGAATCGTCGCGTTGCCGTTACCGCCAATCACGCCACCCGTCGCGCCCTGGGCGGTCGTCCCGGCCGCGTTCGTGATCTGGCCGCCCGCCGTGAGCGTCAGGCCGTCGGCGTTCTCCGACACGATGCGTCCGGCCGTGTTCTGCACGTTCGCGCCCGAGACGTTCACCGCGCCGGCAGCTTCGATCTGCCCTGCGGTGTTGTCGATGTCGCCGTTCGACTTCAGGCCAAGCGCCTGCGCCGACGCGATCGAACCGGAGCCGTTCGCGAGACTTGCGGCCGCGATCGTGGCCTGTCCGTTCGTTGCAATGCTGCCGTGGCTGTTGTCGAGTGCGCCGGTCTGGATGTTCAGCGCCCCGGCGCCCGCATGACTGAGTGTGCCGTTCGCATTGGTCAGGCTCCCCGACTGGATCGCGGCGTTTTGCCCGTTCGTCGTGAGCGTGCCGCCCGTATTGTCGAATGCACCGGACGCGGAGAGCGTCGTCGCGCCCGCGCCGCTTTGCGTCAGTGTTCCGCCACGATTCGAGATGCCCGCAGCCGCCACGCCTAACTGCCCGGCGCCGATCTGCCCCTGATCGTTCGTGAAGGTTCCTGCGGCATTGGCCGTCAGGCTCCCGCCGATCTGCAGGGACGCGCCTGTATGCACGATGTTGCCGGTGTCGCCGCCCGCACCCGTTGCCGTCAGTGCGGCATTGCCCTTCGCCGACGTCTGGGCATTCCCCATGGTCAGGCTGCTGCCCGACAGCGTGAGGTCGCCACCCGACAGCTGCTGGCCGGTCGCGCTCACGGCGCCCGTAGCCGCCACCGAGAGGCTCCCGGTTCCCGTAACGTTGCCGTTCGCATCGATGCCCGCACCCAGCACACCAGTCGAATTCACGCCCGCACCCGTGACGCCCGTATTGCCGAGCGCGGCAATCGTGCCGCTGTTGCCCACCTGCCCCTGACTGCTGACGGTGGCATTCTGCGTCGCATAGACGGAACCGCTGTTTGTTACGTCGCCTGCCGCCTGTATCGCGACGTTGCCGTTAGCGGTCGTCGTGCCAGACAGGGTCACCTTGCCCTGGCTGCTCAGCTGGACGTCGCCGGCCTGCGAGGCGATCGTGCCGGCGCTGTTCACGCCGACGCCGGCCTCCGTGCCCACGAGCCGGATCTTGCCGGCATACATGCCGCCGAGCTGCGCGACGTCGATCGCCACACCCGGGCTGTTGCCGTCGGGCCCAAGCGACTGGGTGCCCAGATCGCTGTAGCGCACGTCATTGTTACCGGTGACGACATTGAGCGACTGGTTCGCCCAGACCTTGCCGTTGACGGCCACACTACGGGCAATCAGGTCGACCTGGTCGACGTTGCTGCCGTTCAGCCCCGATGCGCCGATCTGGATCTGGCCGCCCGTGACGTGAAACGCATCGAGACTGCCCGTTCCGCCGAACACCGGCGTGCCGGTCGTCAGAACACCGCGGCTCGTGTTGATGAAGCCGCAACCACTACAGAAGATGCCCGATGGATTAGCCAAAATCACATCGGCCTTCTGGCCCGCGACCTCGGTGTAGCTCAGCAGCTGGCTCGGATTGCCGCCCACGACCTGGTTCACGATGACGCGCGCGCTGCCGCCAACGAGATTTGCATTGCCGGCCACGTACCCGCCCAGCTGGGTCTGGACATTGCCCGGCGAGTTGTTGAGGATGAGGCCCTGTGTGCCGACGTTGAACTGGGTATACGGATTGTTCGAGACACCAGCGCCATTGGGCGTGGCAATCTGGACGAGAGGCACACCGTTGCCGGCCACGCCGACAACCGGCCTGCTGCCGGAGGTGGGAGCAGCGACGACCTGGGCATCAGCAAAAACCGGGTGCAGACCGAACACGCACAAGGCCGCGAATGCGACATGCCGCATCGACAGCATGTCGACAAAACTGGGGCGGATGCCGAAAATTGGGCGCTTGCGGGAGACACCGGTCGAACGACCCTTTCCGGAGCCTGTCGCGGTTTCCTGGACGGCCGCATACAGCCCGCGAGCCGCATTGAAGATGACGCGAAACAGGTTCTTGTTCATAGCAGGACGCTCACGCTGAAGCCCGCCACGGGCCAGTGGTTCGGGAAACGCTCGGGCTGGTACAGCGGGCCGCCGATGAAGACGTCGTAGCTGACGTGCCGGACCACGCTGCCGCGCAGGCCAATGACGGCGCCGGCAAGACGCCGGCCAAGCAGGTTGTTGGCTTCAGGGCCGAAGACTTCGCCTGCGTCGAGCCCCAGGTACAGCGCCTGGCCCGTGTTCATGACCGGCATCTCCAGGTCGTTGCGGATGAACACACCCTTTTCTGCGGCCAGCATCGTGTTGCCGTCGAAGCCCCGTACGGTATAGCGGCTGCCGATCGAAAAGTATTCGGTCGGATACAGCACGTCGGGAGAGTTCTGCGCGCTCACCGTGCCCGTGTAGCGAAGCGCCACGCGGCCGAGCGTGAACGGCACCTGCAGCGTCGCGTTGAGCGTTTCGATGTGGTAATAGAAGGTCGGCGTGCCGCTCCCGACACCCGGTAGATCGGGCTGCGCGCCGAACCAGGGCACGCCCCAGCGATATGCGATCCTGCTGTCGAGCTGCGCTGCCCCGAAGTAGTGCTTGTGCTCCCAGCCGATCTCGGCAAAGCTGTTGTCGCGATGCTGGACGTCGAGTTCGCTGCCATCGATGAAGGCTTGGCTAAAGTACTTCCCTACGCGGAATTCCAGCGAATTCTTCTGTACCTGGTTGCGATAGAACTGGTACTCCGTCTTGACGTCGAAAGTTTTCGACGTGCCGCTGGATACGAGCGTTGAGAACGCACCTGCGATCTGCTGGTGATAGTCGTACTGGCTCGCAGTTCCGGTGAAGGTCCAGTTTCCCCACGGTATCGAGTAATACGCACTGCTGCCGTGCGTACCGTACCGACTCTCGTGACCGTTGAGATCGTGGTTGTAGCTCACGTTGAAGACGTCGGACAGACCGAGCGGATTGTCAATCGTGAGGCTCGCCGTCCCCTGAAGCTGGCCGGTCGACTTCAGGCCGCTGTCGTCGACGCTCAGCGCGAGCGACCACGGCTTCTGCCGCTTTACGCTAATCACGACATCGCTCTCGCCCGGCAATGGCCCCGGCACGATCTGCATGTCGACGTCCTGGTTCGGCACGCGCTTCATCTGCTCGAGGCCCTGCTCAAGGTCGCGCAGGTTCAGGAGGTCACCCGCCCAGGTCGGAAATGCGTTGCGCCAGGTCCCGTACACAGAGGGGTCGGAAAAACGGATCGCGCTGATGACGCCCGGGATCAGTTCGAGCTTCAGCCTGCCCGTAGACAGGTCCTGCGGCGCGATGACGACCCGGGTCGTCGAGTAACCCTTCTCGATGATGCGGGCCATCAGGCGATGCACGATCAGGTTGAGCCCGTCGCGACCCACGCATTGACCGCGATAGCGCTGCAGGTAGTCATCGGCGAAGGTCAGTTCGCCAGGGAAGAGCGGATTGGGTGACAGCGCACGTGCACCAGCGGCCTCGACAGCGGGGCTCAAACCCTGCGGCACTTCCAGCGAGATATCTTGCACGTTGAAGCACGGCGACTCGACCGGAACCTTGCCGTTATCGATTTCGACACCGCTGGGAGCCTGAAGCTGGACATTCGGGGCTTGCAGCGCGCGTTCGCGCTCGATGGCCTGCTGTTGCGCGCGACGGCGCTGTTCCTGCTCGGCGGCCGGATCTGCCAGCTGTGCATGCGCCGTCCCGGCAGCGAGAAACACTGCGGGACACAGGTACACCAGCAACGCCATCAACGGGACGGTCGCGCGCTTCCCCGCGGCATCACGCCGCGTTTCACTTGCATTGCACATGCTGTTGCTTCTTGTTCGACTTCTTCGTTTTTTGCGGCATGCCCAATGTTCTGCGGCACGTGCCATGGTCTCCCCGCCGTATCGGTGTGGGCATGCGCTGCATGCCGACCGCAAGGCCGGAACAATAAACAGTCCTCAATAACCGGATTGACCTGCCGCGGAAGGCGCGCCCGTGCGGTCAGAGGCATCGGTGAACGTCTCCCGATGTCTTACCGGATATTACTCAGACGAAATAGACGGTGCGCATGATATCAGGGCGCGCCGCGTTTGCGCCCCGGACTATGCGGAATGGATATTCGCAAACGTTTGCTCTGAAAAATTATTATGCGCGCGGCTTTCACCATGCTTCAGCCCGGGGTAATTGTCGCATTCACGCGACAGTTAGCGCGCAAGTAAATCTGGCTTCCAGATTTTCCGGCTTTCGACAAATCCAGTTTCCAGCGCAATCAATTTGATACGTTTCGCAACAGCCATACAGCATTCAGGATATTCCTGATTTTAAGGAGGGGATTTCCTGAAAATCAGGGCTACCGCCTCAAACAACGGTGACCAAAGGGAGCCGTTCGACAATCCCCCGGGGTCATCGACAATTCGCCTGCATACCGCAACGGAAAGAAGGTTGCCGGCGTCGCATTGCCGCCCCCCGTAACAATGATCGGCGCCGAGACGGCCGATCGGATCCGCGCGAATCGCCGCCGAGCGGCGACATGACAAGGCTATTGAATTTTACAATCAGCCCCTTCCGCACTTTCTGGAGACAAACCAAATTGTCGCGCTAATAAAACGACAAGTATGCGCACAACCCGCGGCACCGCGATGTGAAGTAAATGATTCTGGTCCTGACTCGGGCGAAGCAAGACACCAGTGGATATAATTTCTCCGCGTTTGCACCTGCGTTGTAGCCAGGCAGGACAAACAGTCGGGAAAGCACAATCATGCCATTCCAAGGCCTTTGCAGAATTCTCCGAAAGAAAGCGCAACGTGACTGGTGATCGGTTGAAAGACTGTTGAAGCATGATCCCAATACGCCACCGACGGTTTCGCATAATTATTTCGAAAATCGAGACATAAATAATCACCGCCAAAAAGGGCGGCGAACGGAATTAATTTCAATCCAACCTTATCCTTGTCACTATCCTCGACCAAACGCGCTCCGATCTGGGCTAAGGTAGTGGAAATATCAGTCACCCAGGCCTCTCCTACATCGACGCGGCGATCCAGAATAGATAAAAAAAAGACAATCAACCGTTCATGACCGTCGATCTCAACGCAAAGATCTACCGGAACCGCTCCGTTATACGTATCAAGGAAACGAAGATAATCCTTCGGAAAACTTATTCGGTACGCTCGCTCGACGCTACTAATGGCCGCCGTAGGGGGCCTTCCCAAAAAGGATCCGGATTCTATTTTCATGATGTTTGCTCCTTCACTTTCTTCCTCCGGGCATATGCGCCCAGTGCCCCTCCGAACGCCCGCCTATGTGATTAATCATATTGTGCCACCCGAGCGGCACACGCTCCAATCTGCCACCAATCTCGCTATGATGCCAGGTAACATACGGTTTTTTCCCACCCGCATTCTCGTTAGCTTCTCTAAAATGAACGTTATCGTCTTCTTGCCAAAGATGTTTCGGCATATCAAAAGTTTTTTCAATGACAGAGACGACTCGCCCATCTGGCATCACAACTTTCGAAAAGTCAGGATACTGTGAAAATATAACGTTATTGTCTGCATCCAGCATGTCATTTCCGAATTCATCCTTCATTGGTTTGTATGGAACGTAGGGTACAAGTTTTTCATCTATGGCCTGCTTCCTTATCTTTTCTTTTTGGCCTTCCGATAAGTCCGTCGCAAAGTCTTCCCACCCCCATTTTTCGTGTGAATTCACCTTTTCCGCGTATTTGACTACAACGGGGCGTCGATCTGCTGCCTTGCGTGCCGCTTCTATCCGCTTTTCGAGGTCAGTGATTATCCCTTTTATGGCGTGATACTCTCCGAGCGTGTTAGGAGGTACAAGATATTTTGAATAACCCGTCTCGTCCTCAAATTCCTCCTGGTACACCTTTTGAAGGCCTTTCCATTCATCTTTTTCATCAGTCAGCCTCACTACCTCGGGATCCTCGCTGATCCTTCCACATTCCGGGCACTCGGATTCCGTTTTCTCTCCATGCGGGCAACTCAGGCCCATGACATCAACGTAGGTGAGCGGGTTGGCGGTATATGTGTACAGGTTGATACCGCCCGACTGCCCTGCAGGATCAGATTGCAGATACCGCCCGAGATGCGGGCTGTACGATCGAAAGCGGTTGTAGTGGAGTGTCGTTTCAGGGTCGAAATAGTGTCCCGGCCACCGCAGGTTATAGTCCACACGCTCGCCTTCCGTCTGCGCGACATCAACGAGCCCATATGGATCACTGTTGAGGCTGCGCCACACCTCCCGACCATCCGAGTTCTCGATCCACTCCGGTAACCCGGCATGTGCGCAGAAGACAAAATACGCTTGCCCCGATTCAGCCAATGTGTGCTCGGTCGGATAGTCAATGAACATGAAAGGCAGGAACGCTTCCTCGTTCACGTACAGGTATATCCGAATCCGGCCGTCTGGTCCTTTTTCGGCTGCGAGCCTGTCTCCGTCCCAGTAAAAATCCGTTTGCCTCCCGTTCATGGCTTTGCAGGCCCGGCGGCACAGGCCATCGTAGTCCGCCGTCCAGACATCGTCTCGATCGCTCCATTCGACCTGTAACAGAAGGTCCATGCTGTTGTAGCGATAGAGAGTGCGACAGTTGTTCTCGTCGATCTGCCCGGCCAGGTGATTGCGGCTGTTATAGCGAAAAGCACCACACGCGGCGTCCGAAAGCCGGTTGCCCTCGGTGTAGCGCATCCACTGGCAGGTCGGCGTCGACAGGAGGTTTCCTCCGCGGTCGTACTCAAAGCGTCGAACGGTCAATCCATTGCGGCTCTCGCCGACCAACCGGTGCGCGACATCGTATTGGTACTCCGTGGTGCCGCCGGTGCTGTCGGTCACACACTGCAACTCACCCACTGCGCTGTACCGGTATTGCACACAATGGTACTCAGCAGTGCGCCCCTCCGGCCAACTCAGCCGCCCGGTGCATCGGCCGTCTGCATCAAACCCGTACAACACATTGGTGCGGTTACCTAGCCGCAGCAGTACCGTGCCGTCCGCGGCGCGTTGTAGCCGATGGACGTCCCCACCCGGTGTACGAATCATCAAATCGCCGGTTGTGTCCATTTCGTAGTACACGACGAAACGCCCAAAATAAATCGTGCTCGCGAGACGTCCGGCGACAAAGCTGTGCTCTATCCCGCGCCCATCGCGCTTGTCGCCAGTGCGGCGACCGTATGCGTCGTACGTGAGTGTGACTTCGAACTTATCTGTCGACGCCCTGGTAAAGTTGCCGTGACGGTCGTACTCGTAGGAATGGGTTTCGCCGCTCGCGAGGATGCGCTTGCTATGCAGGCCGTTATCGCCTACCTCGAAACGCAGCAACGTATTGTCGGCACCATCCCGTTTTTCAATCACCCGGTCGCCCGCGTCGTATGCGTACGATTCGCGAATCGTCCCGTGTCGTGCTATACGCGTGAGCCGGTTCTTGTAGTCGTACGTGTACGTGCTCTCGTTGCCGTTCGCGTCGACGATGGCCGTAGTTTCATGTTTGCGTGAATACCGGTATCGGACGGTGTGGCCCAGCGGATCGGTTTCACTTGCACGCAGGTTCCACGATGCAATGGTGTAGCGGTAGTCGCGTCCGTCCCTGTCGCGCATATGCACCACGTTGCCCGCGGCGTCACGGTGCAGACATTCGGTGTACCCGGATTTGTTCGTGCGCGCGATCACGCGTCCCGCTCCATCACGTCGCTCGGCGGGCTCAAGGATGCCCGCGCGATGTGGGAAAGCGGCCGCCGCGACTGCCTCGATTTCCGGCGGCAGCAGCAGCCGGTCCGGCAGGTCTTCGGGTTTCACATCCCCCCAGAGCAGTTCCAGCGGCCTCGCAGGGACGACGTGCGCCAGGGGGTTGGGCAACACGGGCGCCTCGTCACGCGTGGGCCAGCGATTTCCCCAGCGATCCAGGCGTCCGGTATTTTCACCCCGCTCATCATAGAGCCAGCGCATGACGCGCCCGCCCGAATCAACCTCCTCGACAATGCGCCCGTCGTCGCTGGTCACGCGTTCGGTCGCACCGCCATAGGGATCGACGATACGCGTGACCGTGCGTGCCGCGTCGTACAGGTAGGTCCATCTGCCGCCATCGGCCTGCGTAACCACCGTGCGGCCAGGCTGATAGTCGAGCAACACCCGCCACAGGCCGTCCTGCCCCGCGCTTTCCACGCAACGGCCGTCGCTGTCGTAACGGTAGGAAAACGAATAGCCATTGGCGTCCGTTTCGCGGATCATGCGCCGCCGGGTGTCGTAGCCAAAGGACATCGAAGCGCCGAGCGCATCGGTGGACGTGACGAGGCACCCGACGGCATCGTAGCGATAACTGGCGACGCACCGGGCAACCTTTCGAGGATCGGTCACACGCAGTTCCACGATGTGGCCGCGAGCATCGTAAATCAGGTCGATCACCTGGCGGCGCTGCTCACGCCCAGCTATTTGTTCGATGTGCCGCAACGTGCCGTCGCCTGCGTAGCGCATCGTGCTTTCGACACCCTCGTGCATACGGCGTACGAGCCGTGCCGATGCTTGCGCCGCAGTCGCACGCTCGAATGTGAATTCGCCGAGCGTGCCGTGCAGCAGGACGAATCGACTCTCCCCATGCTGCTCGAGTTCGTACCCTGCGAATACGTCCTCGTAGCGTCCCGAGGCACTGCGCCTGAACACATAAGCGCGACCGTGGGGGTCCACGTAAATCGCGCGCGTGCGCAGCACGTGCAGTTCGTGCTGGAAGCTGTGACGAAAGCCGAAGCCCAGCGCGCCGTCGCGATCGCTCCAGTCGCTACGGTAGTAGCGTTCCCATTTGAATGCGGGCGCATCGACGGTCTGATAGTCGGTAAACTCGTTTTCCGCCGTGCCTCTGACCACGTCGACAGGGTGTCCTCCCTTGCATTCCCCTTGCTCAGTACGCTTGGATTCCCCGGCATCTTCTGGCGCGTGCGCCTTCTTGCGCAGTCCCCAACCCAGCATCAACATAGCAAGCGCATCGGGCATCGGGAAGCCGCCGATCAGGACGCTCGCGTCGCCATCGATCAGTGTTCCCATTCCTGGCTCAACGCCGGGGTCCTTGCCCATCAGATTGCTCATCGCCATCGCGATCGCGTCTGCCGCTGTCTGCGCCGCCGTCATCTCAACGGCGGCCGCCCCAGCGCCATCCGCGGCCTGGTCGGCGGCCGTCAGCCCGCCGGAGGCCACCGGCGCCGCCATTCCGGCAATGTGCATCGCACGCTTCAGTGCGCTCGCCTTCTCAGCCTCCTGCGCGGCGTGCCCCGTGCCGCTCATGCCGAGCGGATTGCAGTGACGCGTCAGGTCCAGCGCCATGCGCGCCGCACGCGCGCCACCGATGAAGGTATTGCTCGATCCGGTGCAGATCTCGAAGATGGGTGCAAAGCCGCCACAGGTGGGCGCGAGGCCGATATCGAGCACCCGCGCAGCTGGCATACCGCCATACAGCACTCTCAGGCAGCCGCTTCCGATCGTCATGCCGCAGCTCGGCATCGGCAGGCCATCGCTCGGCGGGTGCGCGTGCGCATGCGGCACACCGAGATGCGGCACCCCGATGAACGCGGCCGGCATGCCGGGCACGAGATTCGCGCCGGGAATCATCGCCATGCCCGTATTGAGCAGCTGGTCGAGCGCACCGAGACTGCCCACCGCGCCGCTCACGACGTTAGTGACGCGATCAAGCGTGTTAGCCTTCGGGTTGCCGAGCTGCTGAAACGGCTGCGCTCCAGCGTTGACCGCACTGGCAAGCGCGTCGACCGACGTGTTGCCGGTCGGCGCGATCAACGGCGCAGGCGGCGGGGGCGGCTCGTTAGCCGGGCTGGCCGGATTCCCAGGTGGGGGGCTCATTATCGGCACGCTCCCTCACGATATGCAGGAATCCGATTTTTCTCCATCTCGTAGGCTTTAGCCTGCGTCTTCAAGCCGGCCTGCGCATACAACGCGGCCAGTCGTTCGAGCAGCGAGCGGCGCTGATGCTCGCAACCGAAGCGTTCGCACAGCGCCTTAGCCTCGGTCCACGCGCGCGCAGCCTCGGCGGTCTTGTGCGCACCCAGCAGCGCCACGCCCAGCTTCTCCAGCGCGGCGACGGTCCCGTGGGGGAACATCAGCTTGTCCGCACCGCGGCTCGCGAGCTCGAAATATTCGACCGCGAGCGCGGGCTGTTTCAGGCGCAGGCAAGATTCTCCCGACGCCATGAGCAGATTCAGCGTCACCCCCAGGTTGCCGCTGTCCGCCGCGGCATCGAGCGCATGTGCGTACCAGCGGTTCGCATCGGCGTGCTGGCCGCTGCGGGTCGCGACATCGCCGATGCCGCCCAGCGCCAGCGCCTGCCCGAGCGGGTTGCGCTGCTCGCGATGCCAGCCATACAGCAAGCGATATTTTTCCAGCGCCTGGTCGAGCCGACCGTGCGTGAGATCGAGCGCGGCCAGCTGCATCGCCGCCTGCATCCGCTCGGCCAGCGGGCGGGCCGCATCGTTCATCGCGCCCACCAGGACGTCCGCGGTCTTTTCCGTCGAAGCATCGAGGTCGAGCACGAGCACGTGTTGCGCTCGCGCGCGTTGCTCCTGCGGCAGCAGGAAGCGCTGCGAACGATCGTCGCGAACGCAGAAGCGGTGGCCCTCCATCCACGCCTCGAAGCCATCGAGCGCGAGCAGCGGCAACACCATCTCGCGGTAGCCGTCGGCGTCCGCGAGCGTCGATGGCATGAGCCCCCAGACGATATCGACGCCATCCGCAACCAGTGTCCGCACGTGCTCGATCGCCGCTCTTAGCCGCCGGGCGGCGGGCTGTCCCGGATCGGTGCAAAGCAGCGGCAGCTCGGCCCAGGGCGCCACGCTCTCCTGCGCGCGCGCCTGGTTCTCGGCGGCGATCTGCGCAGCGAGCGATGCCATGCACTGCTGCACAAAGCGGCCTGGCGCGTCGCATTCGAACGGAAACAGCAGGTAGACGCGCTGTGCGTCGCGCCGATCGCGTTCCTGCAGCATCCTGAACGCGAGCACGACGTCGAGATCGGTCGCACCGAGCACGAGCGTCGGATGGTCGGGCTGCTCGATGAACGCGCCCAGCGCAGCATCCGTGGCGGCAAATTCGCGCTGCATCACCCGATGCTCTCGTGCGTCAGTTCAAGCGGATGTAGCGGCTGCGCACCACCGTATCGGCCTCGGTGCGGATATCGACGCCGCCGCGGCCCGCCTCCAGTTCCAGCGTGTGCGCGCGCAGGCTGAGCTTGCCCGCGGCCTCCAGGTTAACGTTCGGGCTCATGAGGCGAACCACTGGCCCCGCGCTTGAAGCGAGAATCTGCACGAGCGGTTTGCCGTGTGCATCGTCGATCTGCAAGCACTCGTCGGGCGCGAGCTTCACGATCTGGCTCGCGTGCGTTGCGCTGTGCATTCCCGGCGCCTCGGCGATGCCTGCTTCGCCCGCTGCGTGGCCTGCTGAAAGAATCCCCGTGACAAGCGGCTCCGGCCAGTTCGCCGGCTGCTCGACGAGCACGCGATCGCCCCTGCGCGGCCGTTGCCCGCGCAGGCATTGCAGCCAGCACTCCACGGCGTCGCCCTGGGCGGAGTGCCAGCGCACCCGAACCCGGCCGGGGCTGTCCGGATGATGGGTGTCGGTCACCTCGCCTGCGAGCAGCCCCTCCATGCCGGGCGCTCGCGCGGGTGCTGCCGGACCTGGGGCCATGCCCGCATCGAACAGGGCGCGCAGCTTCGCGCGTGTGGCGTCGTCGATGGTGTCGGGATCGATGCACGTGGCTTGCGTTGCCATCGCTGCATCGGTCTGATCTGCGTGAGCGTCCATAAGATCCTCTCCATTTCGCTGCGCGACTAGTTGATATGGGCGATCGTCCCCTGAATCGTGATCCCTGACGCGTCGAGCTCGATGCTCGCGCCCTCTGTCGAGATGACGATCTTCTTCGCGCTGATGTTGACCTGCTTGACGTCCTGATCGCCCACGTTGACTGTGGGGGCGGAGATGTCCACGTTGGTCGCGCCATAGACTTCCGTAAACGGGGCGCCGGTGATGACGACGCCCTTGCCTGTCCCGTTGACCTCCACGCCCCGGCCCTTGCCATCGCCGGTGATGCCGACACCGCCGTCGTTCCCGATCACGTCGACACCGAGCTTGCTGCCCGTGATGCCGACGCCACCGTCGCCGGTGATGCCCACCCCCTGCTTTTTGCCGTACAGGAGTACTGCGGTCGCCGCCGTCACGCTGTAGTCGCCCCCGGCCACATCGACGATGCGCGAACCGGCGGCCACCGCATGCGTGCTGGTCTGTTCGACCTGCACGGTATGCGTGCCGTTTGCCACGGTGAAGCTGTGATTGCCGTTGGTGACCGTATGCGTGCTGTCGCCCTTCACGGTGACGCTATGGCTTCCGCCTACGCTGGTGGTCTCATTGCCGCCGATCTGCGCGACCCGATGCTGCCCGATGTTGACTGTCTCGTTCTGTCCGACGCTCTGCTGCCGATTGTTCTTCACCTGCATCGTTTCATCATTGCCGACCGTGTGCGTGTGGTCGTGTCCCACGGAGAGCGAATGGTCGAGTTCTGTCTCCGCGTCGAAATTGCGCTCCGCATGCATCCACAGTTGCTCCGATCCCTTGCGGTCCTCGAAGCGCAGCGCGTTCGCATGTTCAGGCGTGCCTCCCGGCGTCGAGCGCGAGAGCAGCCCGCTTTGCGTCGCGCTCACCGGCAGACCCCAAGGCGGCATGCGCGCGGCGTTGTAGACGCGTCCGGTCACGATTGGATAATCGGGATCGCCGTTCAGGAAGTCGACGATCACCTCGTCGCCGACGCGCGGAATCTGCACGCCGCCAAAGCCGCCGCCCGCCCACGGGCTCGAAACGCGAACCCAGCACGAGGAGTCCTGGTCGCGCCGCCCGTAACGGTCCCAGTGGAACTGCAGCTTCACGCGGCCATAGCGGTCGGTCCAGATCTCCTCGCCGGGCGGTCCGACCACGACCGCCGTCTGCGGGCCATTGGTGCGCGGCACCGGCGTCGTGCGCGGCGCGCGGTACGGCAGGATGTCGGGCTGGGCGAGCAGATCGGCCTCGTGCAGCACCGGCTCGTTGCTGGTGTGGCTCGCGTACGGGTTCTCCTGGAAGCGGTACGCGCAGCGCACGATCAGGTATTTGCGATTCTGGTCCGCGCGCGGACAGCGCGTGAGCTCGAACAGATAACCGGGCGCGCAGGCGCGCACGTCGGTATGCGCCTGCGCGCGGTCATAGACCGCCTGCAGCTCCTCGAGGCGCACGCGGTTGCGCTGCGCGCCGTGTGCGTCGTCGCGATACCCGCCGGGCCATTCGTACACCGAATAATCGTCGTGATCGTGGCCGCGCGGCTCGGCGCGCTGAACGCCCAGGTCCGCATGCGGCTTCGTATAGTCGTAATCGCTCGCCTCGCGCCGCCCCGCGCTCACCTCCTGAACCGGCTGCCAGCTGTCGATATGCTCCTCGTCGGCAATCGCGGCGCGGTCGCGGCCGATATACGGAATCGTCGCGTAGCCCGGCAGATCGCCATGCGAGGCCATGGCGTCGCACAGCACGAGCGTGTGTGTACCGGCCTCATGGCGGAATAAATAATAGATTCCCTCCGCCTCCATGAGCCGCGAGACGAAGTCGAGATCGGTCTCGTTGTACTGCACGCAATACTCGCGCGGCGCGTAGGTTTCGGTCAGCCGGCTCTCTATCGGGAAGCCATAGGGCGAGAGCACCTGCTGCACGATCTGCGGCACGCTTTTCTCCTGGAAGATGCGGCAGTCGGCGCTGCGGCTCGCGAGCCAGAGCCACGGCCGCACGATCAGTTCGTACGCGTAGTAACGCTCGGCGTGGCGCCCGATCAGCGAGGCGCGCGCAACGATGCCGTTCAGGTAGCGCTCCCCGCCCCCGGCGAGTTCGCAGCGCACCGTCACCGCCTTGCCGAGCAGTTCGCGCAGCGACACGTTGTGACTCGCGGCAAGCGCCTCGATGCGCCATTCGAACGGATGCCCGAGCGCCTCTTCACCGTTCAGGCGGTAGAACTTGAGCGCGTCGCCATGTGGACTCCCGAGAGTGAAGATGCGCGCCATGCGTCAGCCTCCTTGCGCCCGCGCGACGAGATCGACCACGAGGTCTCGCGCGGGCTCGCGGCTTACGCGCTGCCCGAGCCACGTCGACAACCCGAGCCTGCCCGCGCCGCCGGGCGTTGCGCGCGGCACCTCGGACGCCGCCAGTTCGAGTTGCAGATCCCAGCCGAACTCGGCGCCGATGTACTCGCACACCCAATGCACGAGCCGCGCCGAATCCGCGCCGCCTGGCAAGAAGGACTGAAAGCGCGAAAGCGGCAGCGGCCCCAGCACGATGCGAAAGCTGCCCTGCGCGTCGCGCACCGCACGCCCGAGCACCGCGCTCTCGCCAAGCGCCGCGCGCGTTACGCGCGGGTGCGCAACGGGCCCGCTGGCACGCCGTGGGCCTTGCGCGGCGCCGATCGCGCCAAGCTGACGCTCTCCGAGCGCGATCCAGCGCACGACATGCTCGACGATCCGAACTGGCACGCCGAAGTCGTGACGCAGCATCTGGGCGAGCCCTTCTGCGTTGCGCGTCTGGCGCACCCAGTGACCTGCCTGAAAGTACTTCGCGTGGCGCCCCGGCGCTTCTCGTGCGCGCAATGGCGAGGTCTCGTTGCGCGCGCCGGCGAGGCCGATGAGGCTCGCAACATAGCGGTCAAAGCGCGACTCGCCGGGCCGGTCGAGGCCGACCACCGGCTGCGCGTCGGCCGACGCGCGATAGAGCAACACGATCAACCGGTGATGGAACAGGTCGGCGAACGCGCTCATCGAGCTGTCGCCGAAGCTGTGGATACGCTCGTACGCATACTCCGTCACGTGTTGCGGCAACGGACCGTTCGGGCCGAACAGCCCGAAGCCATGGATCTGCACGCGCGGCGGCCCACCCTGCGTGTGTGCGCCGTCCGTACCTTCGACGCCCGCCACCATCGAAGGCGCAAACGACAGCGACGGCGTCTGCCCGACCCTCACCGGCTCGCTCGCTGGATGCTGCGCCTCGCCGAGCGGCGCCTCGCTGCCTGCGAGCGCGTCGATCCAGCGCAGCAGATGGAACAAGTCATGCTCGTGCGGCGCGGCCCGCAGTCGCCGCCAGAACGCCTGGTAACGGGCGGGGTCGGCGGGGATGGGCGCTTTCCGGCTCATGATTCGGCATCCTGACGATTGGTTCATACTGCCGGCCTACGGCCGATCCGTGCGGGCCATTCGGCGATCTGACCGCGTTGCGCCGAATACAGCGCGAACTCGACGAACGCATTGATCGACGCATGCCGCGCGAAGAACTGTTCGAGCGCCGCGCCGAGCGCGTAGGGACTGTCGCCTGCGAACGCATGGTCGTCGACGGTCATCTCTACGCGCACGCCGCGCCCATAGACGAGCGGCCCCGCCACCGGCAGGCGTCTGAACACCGGCCTGCACGCGAGACCCCGGATGCCGCGAATGCGCTGCGCGAGCGGCGCATCGGCGGGATCGGCGTAGATCTCCAGCTGCTCGCGCAAGCGCTGGGCACCGGCCTCGTCCTCGATATCGGCGAGCGGCTGATAGTTCAGCCCCAGATGTGCGATGAACCGCCACATCGCGTCGTCGTGCGCAAGCGGCGGGCGCGGCGGCGAGGGACCGCGCACGATGCGTACGCGGCTCACGGGCGCGGAAATCCTCAGCGAGAGATCGCTGACGCCGCCAGCCGCAAGCTGCAGCGGCAGATCGCGGTTCGTGCACAGGGTGTCGGCGGAAAGCAGCGCGATATGCTCGTCGAACGGCGCACGCCGGCGATCGACGAGCGAAACGTAGACATCGGAGCCCGCATAGTTCGAGCGCGTGCCGCTGCGCCGCGCCTGCGTGCCGACGAGCCGCGCCTCGCGCCGCAGGCTGAACCAGGCGCCGGATTCCTCGGCGCCGTCGGCCACCGATGTGTAGAGCGGCAAAAAAACGCAGTCGCCCTCAGCGCCCGCACGATGGCCGATCACGCGCCTCACCGCGAAAACCTCGTAGTCCAGCGCGCGCGTACGGTCGACCATCAGCCGGTACTCGCTTGCGCCAGGCGTCACCGGGACGCGCTCAGTGCGCTTCGGGAACAGGTTGATCGCGGGCGTGCAATCGAGCGCAAGATGCGTCGCGTCGATGCTGCGTTCGAGATCGGCGTCGTCGCCGTCCAGCAGCACGAAGAGATCGACACTCTCCCCGCTCGCGTTGGCCAGTGCACTGCGCAGACCGCGCACGCTGAAAAAGAGGTTGCGCGCGGCGAACGCAAAATGCTCGCGCAGGATCCGGTAGCCTTCGAAGCTGCGCGCGCCGGGCGGAAAGAGCGCCTGGTCCGCATCGAATCCTTCGTGGACGACGCATTGCGGCCCCAGCGCGTCGAGCCACTTGCCATCGTTGCCGTCGCGCAGCGCTGCGCCGAGCGTGCGCGCACAGACGAGTTCGAGCAAACGCATCGCCTGGCGATCCGGACCACTGAGGAAAAACGTCAACTGGTCGAGCGGCAACTGGCTCAGCGGCGCCCCGGCCCGCGCAGCCAGCGTGATGCGCAAGGCCCGTAGCGGCCCTGCGCCTCGGCTCACGCCACCGCCACGCGGCATGCCGGGAAGCAGCGGCAAGCCCGCCGGCGCGGGCGCGAGTTCGACCGCCCGCAGCGTGAGTGGCCACAACGTGACCGGCTGCGCGGTGCGGAATTCGCAGGCAGTCACCGCGCCGCCCGTCGCGGCCGCCATCAGGCTGGTTCCCGCCGGCATGGTAAATCCCTGACTCAACGAGCCTTGCGCGGAATCGGCCTGGAACTGGGCGATCACCATCGCCGGTGTGGGCGCGAGGTGATCCGGGTACACCACGTCGAGCAGGCGCTCGGAGAAGCGCGGAAATTCCGCGTCCATCTTCAACTGCACGCGCGCGGTGAGAAAGCAGAAGCCCTCTAGCAGCCGTTCGACGAACGGGTCCGCCACGTCGATGCCGTGCATGCCGAGGCCGCCCGCAACCTTGGGGTACTGGCGCGCAAACTCCGCGCCGGATTCGCGCAGCCAGGCAAGTTCACGGTTGTAGTAGTCGAGAAAGCGTGCATCCATAGGGCAGCGTTTCCTTAGCGTCGCGGGCGGGATTCGTCCGCCGCCGTTTGCGCAGCACCGCTCAGCGGCCGTAGCAGCGCGACGCCCGAATCCAGGTCCAGTTCCGTGTGCAGCAGCATGGCAAGCGGCGGGTCGCAACAGGCGAGGCGCCCGGCAATCTCGAAGGTCAGCACGTTGTGCCGCCTCGCGCGCGGCGCGTCGCTTACGCAGCGCACTTCGACGCTGCTGCCTTGCAGGCGCGGTTCGAAGCACACGATCGCCTCTCGCAGCGCGTCTTCCAGGTACTGCGTGTCGATGCCGGAGAGCGGCGTGCCCGCCAACGCGGGCACGCCGAAGTTGAGCACCGAGCGGGCGGCTTCGACATAGCGGCTCGCGGCGCGCTCGTCGAGCGCGCAGGCCGTGTTCAGCAGCCACGAGAGATCGCGCAGCACCGCATCGAGCAGCGCGTCGGCGTGAGCGGCGCCGCGTGGCGGCGCGCCGTCTCTCAGGCGATCGAACAACATGGGCGCCACCGTGCGTCTGTGTGCGGCGCTTGCTGGCGGTGCATGCGAAGGGTCAAGACGATGGGAAGCACTCGGCATGCGAACCTCACATTTCGCTGTTCTTCTTGATGTCCCAGCCCATCGTGACCTCGGGTCCCTTGCCGCCGTTCGCGTTCTGTTCCCAGTACTGTTTCTTCACGCGCGCGGCCTGGAAACCGTATTGCATCATCAGCCGGTCGGTGGCGTCGCTCGCATCGGCGCCTACCACGCGCGCCGCGGTCACGATCACTTCTTCGAGCGTGACCCGCGAGAACTCGATCTGCTCGCCCCCGGTCTTGCACGACGATATCTCCACCTTCGAGAGATGCTTGCCGCTCGCGCAATGCTTGATGATCGCCGGCGTCGCCTTGTCCATGTACGCCCTCACTACGAGGTCGTCGAAGTTTGCCTTGCCCGCGTTGCCGCCGCCTCCCGTCGCCATCGCCGCCGGCTGGGTCGCCCCCCAGGAAAACGACTGGATGTCACTCCAGCCGGTATGCTGCTTGTCGGCGGATTCGCCCGTCGCGCCGTCCACCTTCATAAACATCGCCACGCCCATTGCGCTTCTCCCATGTGCCTGCCTGCTTGTCCAATCCGCTCGCGAACTACGCTGCGAGGCGCATTAATCAGTCATCCTGTTCAACGCCCAGCCGGCACTGCCGGCAAACGCGACACCAGCCTCAGCGACACCGTGAGGCCTTCCAGCTGGTAATGCGGCCGCAGGAAGAAGCGGGCCGCGTAATAGCCCGGGTTGTCCTCCACGGCTTCCACTTCCACCCTCGCGTCGGCCAGCGGCTTGAGCGCCTTGGTTTCCTGCGACGAGTTCGCGGGGTCGCCGTCCACGTAGTTCATGATCCAGTCGTTGAGCCAGCGTTCCATGTCCGGACGCTCGCGGAACGAGCCCACCTTGTCGCGCACGATGCACTTGAGGTAGTGCGCGAAGCGGCTGCACGCGAACAGGTACGGCAGCCGGCCGGAGAGCCGTGCGTTGGCCGTCGCATCGGGGTCGTGGTACTCCGCGCTTTGATAGAGCGACTGCACGCCGATGAAGGCCGCCACGTCGGAGTTCTTGCGGTGGATGAGCGGAATCAGCCCGTTTTTCGCAAGCTCGGCTTCGCGGCGGTCGCTGATCGCGATCTCGGTGGGGCACTTGAGATCGACGCCGCCATCGTCGGTCGGGAACGTATGGCATGGCAGATTCTCGACCGCGCCGCCCGACTCCACGCCGCGAATCGCCGAGCACCAGCCGTAGAGCTTGAACGAGCGGTTGATGTTGGCCGCCATTGCATAGGCCGCATTGGTCCAGGTGTAGTGGTCGTGCCGCGCACCGTCGGTTTCCTCCTCGAACTCGAATTCGTCGACGGGGTCGGTGCGCGCGCCGTATGGCAGCCGCGCGAGAAAGCGCGGCATCGCGAGCCCGACATAGCGCGAGTCTTCCGATTCTCGAAGGCTACGCCACGCGGCGTACTCGGTGTTCTGGAAAATCTTCGTGAGGTCGCGCGGATTCGAGAGTTCCTGCCACGAGTCCATCTGCATGAGCGCGGATGATACCCCGCCGATGAAAGGCGCATGCGCCGCCGCCGCGATCTTCGAGATGGACTGCAGCATCTCGACGTCGGGCGGACTGTGATCGAAGTAGTAATCTCCCACGAGGCAACCAAACGGTTCGCCCCCCAATTGTCCGTACTCCTCTTCATAGACTTTCTTGAAAAGCGGGCTCTGGTCCCATGCGATGCCCTTGTGGCGCTTGAGCATGCGCGCAAGCTCTTTCTTGCTCGCGGGCATGACGCGAATCTTGAGCATCTCGTCGCTTTCCGTGTTGTTCACGAGATAGTGCAGCCCGCGCCACGATGCCTCCAGACGCTGGAACTCCGGGTGATGCAGCATGGCGTTGATCTGCGCGGAGAGCTTCTGATCAATCGCGGCGATCACTTGCCGCACGCCCTCGTAAGCATCCGACGACAGGGTCGCGTTGCCGCTCTGCTCGAGCGCCTCGCGCGCGAGCGTCTGCACTGCGTTCTGCACCGTCTCGCGTGCGAGCTCGGTCTTGGGGCTGATCTCGCGCTCCAGCAGCACGGCGAACTGGTCGCCGCTCAGCGTGGTGGCGGGCAAAGTGGAGACCTGGCTTTGCAGCGCGGTTTGCGGCTCGGTCCGGCTCATGTTCGTCCTCCTGCTTTTAGTCCTGCTTTTAGTCCTGCTTTTAGTCCTGCTTTTAGTCCTGCTTTTAGTCCTGCTTTTAGTCCTGCTTTTAGTCCTGCTTTTAGTCCTGCTTTTAGTCCTGCTCGGGATCGTGCTTCGGGTCTTTGCCGTGTTCCGGCCGGTTATCCGCGTCCTTCGGCCCGGCCAGCGCCCTCGGCGCGGAAAGTTCGGCCAGCAGCGCCGGATCGCCGAGCGCTCGGGCGATCAACGCCTCCGCGCCGCGCTTGCCGTCCATGTACGAGAGCAGGTTCGCGAGCTGGGTGCGCGCTTCAAGCAGGCGCCGCAGCGGCTCGACGTTGCGCGCGAGCGCAGCGGGCGAGAAGTCGTCGATGCTGCTGAACGTCATCTCCACGCCGAGCACGCCGTCGCCCGTGAGCGTGTTGGGCACCTCGAACGCGAGCGTCGGCGCAATCGACTTCATGCGGTCGTCGAAGTTGTCGACGTCGATCTCCACGAAGCGGCGCTCGGCCAGCTCGGGCAGCGGGTCGCCGCGATTGCCTGCGAGATCGGCGAGTACGCCCATCACGAACGGCAACTGCACTTTCTGCTCGGCGCCGTAGAGCTCGACGTCGTATTCGATCTGCACGCGGGGCGCGCGATTGCGTCCGATGAACTTCTGGCCTCCCGCCGATGGCTTGTGTCGAGACATGTGATTCAGCTCCCGCGCAACCCGTGCGCTTCACGGGATCGATGATCGTATCGATCCCTGCGTTGAAACCAGCGCGGCCGTGGCGCCTCCATGGCCGCGCGCCGATTCATTGCGCCGATTCTTTGCGATTGCCGCTCAGATGGTCGAGCTCGCGCACGCTCTCCGGCGCGATGTCGCGGAAGATCTCGTAGAAGTTCAGCGAGAGCAGGCGTTGCGCGCGGCGCAGAAAGAGCGGCGCCGGATGGCTCGGCTCGTGCAGCTCGAAGTAGCGGCACATCTTTTCGAGTCCGAAGTCGATGTCGGACCGGCTCGATATTTCGGCGTCGCGCCATGCGGCGCCGGTTGTTCCGCCGTTGGCGGCGGCCAGTGCAGCACCCTGCTGCTGCGACATGGGCTGCGGTTCGTCGCCGGCCGCTACCGGCGTGGCCTCCTGCGTCGCCCTGCCGGAAGGCAGCTCCGCAGCCAGGGAGGCCAGCTGCTGTTCGAGCGCGCTCGCATCGAGCGTCCACGCGTCACCTAGGCGCTCGCTGACGATGCGCCGCATATGCGCCAGATGCTCCCGAACCGTGAGCCCCGCGTGCAGGGCCGGGCTGCCCGACTCGAATGCTTCGCACCACTCGCGCACGAGCCGCTCGCGTCCGCCGGCGTAGGTGTCCCGTTGACCGCCGTCGGCGCCCTCGCCCTGCTGCAGCACGTTGAGCGCCGCGCCCACGCTCAGCGCGCCGAGAAGCGGCTGCTCGCGCGCCGCGCGCGCGCAGCCCTGTGGACCCGCAAGCTCGGCGAGCACGTTAAAGCGCGGCAGCGCATCAGGCGTGCCATCCACCGCGAGCATGGGATAGAGCGACTCCCAGTACGCGTCAAGCAGCGACGCCGTGAGACGCAGCCCGTCCGCGTAGCCTTCCAGGCCGCGGCTGTCGATCCACGCATATGTGAGCGGCACGACGACGCGCAGATCCTTCGTCCGCGCGAGCAGCGCGAGCGCGATGCGCTCCACGTCGCGCCACGCGGGCGGCTGCGCGGCGATGAGGGTGTCGCCGTATTGCTCCTCCGGCTTGCCGGCCGCGCTACGCTGAAGCGCCAGAAAGTCGGCGTCGTATTCGAGGTCCGGTCCGCACGGCGCGTCGGCGCTGATCGGTGCGAGCAGGGTGTCGATCATCGTGCGGTCTCCTTGCTGGAATTACTCGAACGTGTAGCTGATTTCGAGCGGCGCGCTGCCGGCATCGAGCGTCACCATGCGCACGTACGGTTTCAACGTGCCATTGCGGATTTCGATGCGATGGGTGCCCGGCGCCAGACTCGCCATACGGAACGGCGGACTGACACCGCGCCGCACGCCGTCGACGTAGACCTCGCCCCACGGAACGATCTGGAAGTGCACGCGCACGGGCGGCAGAGGCGCAGGCGTGCGCACGGAAGTACGCGGCGTTGCCTGCGCGACAGCCGGCGCGGATGTGTCGGACGCCGCGGGCGGCGAGGCCTGTGCTTCAGCGGGTGGATGGGCCGCTTGCGGCGTCTGGCTCGCTGCGTTCGGTTGGGCTGGCTGCGGCGCGGCAGCGGTTGCGGCGGCCGCTTCGGTCGCATTGACGGGCTTGTCCTTCCCGGCCTGCACCTCCACCACCGTCGTGTTGGTGGTCATCGCGGGCGCAGCGGGCATCAGCCCCGACGCGCCCGGCTGCTGTTGCGCCAGCGCGGACGACGGCTGCCCTGGCGCATTGGCGCCTGGAAGCACCAGCGCGGGAACAGGCGCGTGGCTCGCCGGCGCGGGCGGCATACTGCGGTTAGCGGCCGCCTGCTGGGAAACGGGCGGCGCGTGAATCGCGAACCGCAGCACCGGAACGCCCACTACGAGTATGAGCAGCAGGACCAGCGCAGGTATGCGCAATGGGCGCCAATTGAAACGCTGCGGCGAAGATTCGGATGCCTTACTGTCATGGCGTTCCGATGTCTCCGTGGAGGCTTCTCCGGCAGCTTGCGCAGCAACTTGCGCGAGACCCGCTTCATGCGGCCGTTCGTTTTGCCATTGTGGCGCTGCACCGTCGTCAGGCAGCGCCTCGGCGGCTGACGGTGCTTCGGCTCCATCGCCTTCGTTCGTAGTCGCGATATCGGCGGGCGCTGACGTCGACACTGCGCCGGGCGTTTCGCCTCGCGTCGCGGGCACTGCTTGCGTTGCGTCGTCTTGTGCGCTCGCCGCGGCAGTGTCGGCGGCGGTTCCTGCCGTGCGGGTAGCGGCGTCGTATCCCGCGGGCACGAACACACTGGGCGATGCCTCGTGCAAGTCGAGTTCCTGGGCAAACGCGCCGACCGACTCGGGCCGGTCCTCGATCCGCAACGCGAGCGCGTGATCGATAGCAGACCGCAGGCGCTCGCTGTAGTGTTCCCCGCGGTGTTCCCCGCGATGCTCCCTGTCATGCCCGGCGGCTTCGCGCCCCGCCAGCGGCCGGTACTGATCCTGAATGCTGCGCACCACCGCCGCCGGCGGCAGTTCGCCGGTCATCAGCGCATACGCGAGCGCACCCAGTGCATAGATGTCGGTCCAGGGCCCTTGCCTGAATGCGGGGTCGTCGGTGTATTGCTCGATCGGCGCGTAACCGGGCTTGAGCATCATGGCGGTCTCGTCGACCATGTCGCCGATGAGCTTGCGCGCCGCGCCAAAGTCCAGCAGCACAGGATTGCCGTTGGGCTGCATCAGGATGTTGTCGAGCGAGATGTCCCGGTGAAAGCACTGCGCGCGGTGCAGCACGTCCAGCGCGCCCAGCACCGAAGCGAGCATGCGTCGCAGCGCCGCTTCGCTCATCGGCTTGCCGCGCTTCTGGAGTTGCTCGAGCGTCTGGCCTTCGTAGAACGGCATCACCATATAAGCGGTGCCGTGGCTCTCCCAGAAGTGCAGCACCTTCACGAGCCCAGGATGGTCGAACTGCGCGAGCAGCCGCGCCTCGTTCAGGAACGCGGCGCGGCCCGCGTCGAATGCCTGCGAAAAGCGCGGCGAGCGCAGCGCGACCGTAAAATCGCCGCCGCGCGAAGCGAGCATCGCGGGCATGTATTCCTTGATCGCGACGGCGCGCTGCAGCGTGCGGTCGAACGCCCGATAGACGATGCCGAAGCCACCCTTGCCCAGGACCGAGTCGAGCTCGAACCCGGCGAGGCGGTGGCCGTTCGGCAACGGCCGCACGCCATCCGCGCCAGGCGGCGCGGCGTGCGCCGCCGCTTCGGCGTAGTGCGAGTCGGTCATGTCCCTCCTCCCTGTGCGGCGCACGCACTGCCGCGCTGGACGTTCTTCAGGGCGCCGCGTGTCATCGCTCGCCTCTGCCCGGCTCCCCGAAGAGCCGCTGGAACAGCGCGGTGTCGAGCCCGCCAGTGTGGACGTCGGTACGAGGCGCACCGTCGCGGGCATCGGTCCACCAAAAGCTCGTCGTGCCGTTCGGGTCAAAGTACTCCCACAGGTTCGGCCAGCCCCCGGCTGCCGGCGCGGCCTCGCGCGCCGCTTCATCCCGCAGCCCCTCGGCCAGCGCTTGATCGAACTCCTCCGGTCCATGCGCGCAGCGGATCGCGTCCTGCACGATGGCGTCCATCGCCCGGATGCACGCATCGGCGCCCGCGAGCGGCAGCTCGCCTCTGCTCCCGTGGCCCGCATGGGCGGCGGGCGCGATGGCCTGCGCAACAACGAGCGGATAGCGCCGCCCGACGCGGTCGCGGCTAGGCGCGACGCAACCGACCTGCACCCAACCGTCGCCGCTGCCGGCGGGAATCGCGAAGCGCCAGACCGGCGCGCGCGCGTCGAGGTCCGCGCGAGCCGAGGCCATGCCCTGTGCGAGCCACCGCTCCCAGGTGCGCGCGAGCGGTCCTGCCATGCGGCGGCCCACGAAGTCGCCCGCCCCTGGCAACTTGCCATACCACGCTGGCAACCCGAATTCAGCGCCGATGCGATCACCGTTCATGATTTCCCCGGACACGTGAACGACTCCAGTTGGGTGAGACGCAAGGGATTGCGCACGCTGTCCGCCGTCACCTGCATGGCGAGCGCGTGATGATCCACGTTGAAGCCAACCATCATTTGTTCGGATGCCTGAGCATGTGCCGGTGCGCCGCGATCGAACAGGCGCATCAGTGCCCACGGCCCCTGGATCGTGAAGCCGTCAGTCGCACCCGACTGATCGGTGACCTGCAGGCTCACCTGGTTCATGCCGCGTGGCCCCGGCCACTGCACAGTTACGGGCGCCTGAGGTCCATGCGCGTAGCGCACCTGCTGGCCGTCCACGTCGAGCGTCCACTCGGAGATGTCTGGGTCCATGTCGAGCGGCTTGATCTCCACCTTGATGGTCGGCTCGCGCGCCCCGCCAGGAAAAAACGCGTCGCGTATCGCCGCGGCCTTCTCGAACGATGCGAGCAGCGCGCTGTCACCCGAGGAGCCGGACACGTCGGATCCGCCGATGAAACGCCACGGCTGGACGCTCGCGTCCACGCGGCTTTGCAGGTTCTTCCGGTAGAAGTCGTCCATCAGGCCGCCCGGCGCGAACATGCGCGCGAAGTCGCCTGGCGCCACGTCGCGCGTCGAGGCGCGCGCGAACGGATAGCGCCCGGCGATCGCCTGGCGGCAAAAGTCGCCGATATTGACCGACGCGTTTTGCGCGAGATTCTGGTCGACGTTGCGCGTCACATTGTTCTGCGCGGCATTCGCGAGGTCGCCCAGCATCTGCCGGAACGGCACGGGCATGCGGCCCGCCTGGGCGCGGATCTGGTCGGCGCTGTCCGACTGCGGCGGTGTCCCGCCGCCGCGCAGCGCGGCGTCGGCTGTCGTGAGCCACGTGTAGAGTCCGTCGATCGACTTGAGCACGCCGGCCAGCGCCGCGCTCGTGCCGCTCGTTCCGTTCGCACTGCCGGCCCCCCCGGCCTCCAGGCTGCTGAACTCGCGCAGGCCCGCGAAGTGCGCGTCGACCACCGCTTCGGAGCGGCTCGGCTCTCCCGCCGCATCGCCGCCGCCCTGCGGCTGACCCAGGATCTGCGCCAGCGATTCGCGCGCCTGGTTCACCTTGTCCTGCGCGTTCGCGGCGAGCCCGCTCGCGCCGCTCGCCGCATTCGCGCTCTGCGAGAGCGTCGTTTGCCGCGCGGCCGCATCGGCGAGTCGCGCAAGCGGCGAGTCCTGCGACGAGAGAACACGGGCGATTTGCGTGGTCTGCGCAAGCGTCGACGTGCTCTGCAGGCGCAGATCGCCGAGATAGTCGTCCCAGCGGCGGATGTAGTCGTCGAAATAGAGCGAGCGCACGTCCTTCGCCCGCGCGCTCACCTCTGCAGGCGTCGCGGCTTCCGGCGCGCTCAGCCCGAGCACCCAGACCTCGTCGCGGCCGAACGCATCGACCGCCGCGGCGAGACGCTTGTCGAAGACCTTCCAGTAGCCGTCGTAGGTGAACAGACCCGGCACGGCATCGCTGAGGCTTGCGCCGCTCGCGCGCCGGAACACCAGCGCACCCGAGGGGCCCGCCATCTGCGCCGCGCTCACGTCCCAGGCCGCCGCGGCGGGCCGCAGCGTGCGCGCGAGCTGCGCATAGAGACGCTGCGCGAACGTCAGGCGGGTGAGCGTCTCGCGCGCGCCCGTCACCATCTGTTCGTTCCGGGCAAATGGCGAAACCACCACGCGGCCCGCAAAGAGCGCCGCCATGTGCGCGCGCAGATCGTTGCGCTGCGCGGGCGTCAGATTCGCGCCCGGCGCCGAGGCGATTTCCAGATCCAGCACCGCCTGCACGAAATCTGGATCGTAATGGGCGCTGTCGTGGAGCATCAGATACGCCTTAAGTGCCGCGTAGAGATACGCGGGGTCGTCGGGCGGCGCGTCGCGTACCGCCGTTTCGAGCCGCCGCGCGGCGAGCGGCAGCAGCAGTTCGTCGAGCGCGCGGCGATAGACGTTCTCTGCGGCGGACTGCATCTTGTCGCCCTGGAAGATGCCCCAGCGGTACGCGAGCGGCGCGTTATCCGGATCGACGCCATCCACGTGCGCGATATTGCGAATCGCGTCGAGCATGGGCAGCACGCGCGCGATGTTGTCGGCGTCTGTGATGGTCACGCCCTGGAGCGCGTGATCGATCTGCGGCACGTTCGCCTCGATCGCCGCGAGGTACGCGCGGTTGTGTGCGTAGCTGCCCACCCACGCCGCCAGCGCGCCCGCCAGCAGGAGCGCGAGAAGCGCGTAGCCCGCGAGCGCCAGCATGCGCTGACGCTGGTACCAGCGCAGATCGGTGCCGGCGAGCCCCGCTTCCCTGAAGATGAGCTCCTGAAGCAGGTCTTTGAGGAAGAAGCTGCGCCCGCTCGCCGCCGCATGCTGCGCGGGCGGCACGCCGTCGATCTTGAGGAAGCGCTTGATGCCGCCCATCACGCGGTCGAAGACCGTGCCTTCCTGCGTGCCGCTCGTGAAATAAACGCCGCGCAGCAGCGGCATCGAATCGAACTGCGAGCTCGAGAATACCTGCTCGATGAACTGTCCGAGCACCTCCTGCAAGCCGCCGAACTGCTGCGGCAGCGAATGGATGAGCTCGCGCCGGCGCGCGTCGGGCTCGGCAGTGAACAGTTCCGGCAGCGCGTCGTTCAGGCGCCGGTGCAGCAGCCGGTACTCGCGATCGAACACGGTGCGCAGGCTGAAATCGCGGACCTCGGTCTCGGCGAGCGCGATCGTGAAGCCCCACACCTGGGCGCGCTCGGTGCGATTGAAGCGCGCAAAGTACTCGTTGAAGCCGGAGAGCAGATCCGCCTTCGTCACGAGCACGTAGACCGGCAACTGGATGCCCAGTTCCGTGCGCAGCTCCTGCAGGCGCTTGCGCAACGCCATGGCGTGCGTGGTACGCTCGACTTCCGTCGCGCCCAGCAGATCCGACACGCTGATCGTGAGCAGCGCCCCGTTCAGCGGTTGGCGCACACGATACTTCTTGAGCAGCGAGAGAAAGCCCGACCACTCATCCTGATCGAGCGCGCGGTTGCTTTCGTGCGTCGCATAGCGACCGGCCGTGTCGATCAGGACGGCTTCGTTGGTGAACCACCAGTCGCAATGGCGCGTGCCGCCCACGCCGCGGATCGCGGCCTTGCCGAACTGCTCGGCGAGCGGAAACGTCAGCCCCGAGTTGACGAGCGCCGTGGTTTTGCCCGAGCCGGGCGCGCCGATGAAGACGTACCACGGCAGTTGATACAGGTACTGTCGCGTGAGCCCTTCGAACCAGCGCCCGGTGCGTCCCCGCAAGCCCAGGGCGTCCTGAGGGCCCTGGCCGCCCTGAGTGGCGCCAAGCCGTGCGTTGCGCAACAGGCGCGAGGCCTCGTCGAAACGGCTGCGCAGCTCCTGCGCGTGCGGCGCCTCCTCCGCATGCGCGACCCGGTCTTCCACCGGCTCGCGCAACTGGCTCAGCAACTGCGCGTTGAGCTGCGCGGCGCGCCAGTGCCGATACCCGGCACGGCCGGCGCACACCGCAAACAGCAGCACGATGACGAGCCCGCGCGCCATGGCGCTATCGAGCGGCCGGTAGGCGCCCACCGCGATCAACGGCCCAACGAGCCAGATGAGCGCCGCGAGCGCGAACAGCCCGATCACGGCCCAGACGCGCGCGCTCAGCAGCGCGCGCAACCCGCGCCATGCGGAACTCGTGACGCGGCTCACGGCGCGTCTCCCGAGCCCGGCGACGCGAGTTTCGGCGGCGCGGCGAGCAAAGTGATCTCGACGCGCCGGTTGCGCGCCCGGTTCGCCGCGTTGTCGTTGGGCGCAACGGGATCGGTGGCGCCGCGCCCTTCGGCGCGCACGCGGGCGCTGTCGCCAAGGCGCGCGGCAAGAATGCCTGCGACGGCCTGCGCGCGCTCGACCGAGAGGTCCCAGTTCGACGGAAAGCGTGCGCTGTGCACCGGCACGTTGTCCGTGTACCCGGCCACGACCGCTGCGCCGGGCACCTGCGCGAGCGCCGCCGCGACGCGCGCGAGCGTCGGCTCGTAACGGTCGATCACGGTGGCGGAACCGGACTCGAAGAGCCCGTCGCCTCGCAGCACGATCACGCTGCGGTCGGCGAGATCGCGCACTTCGACGAGACCTTCGGCGATCTCGGGAGCGAGAAAGCCCGCAAGCCTCGGCGGAGGTATGGGGCGCACCGCCTGCGGCTCGGCCGCCTGGAGGCGCACGCTCGGCACCTGCAGCCGGCCGATCATCGCGAATGCCCTGTCAGAGCGACCAGCGAGCGCGAGATCGAGCCCGACATAGACGCCAAAGCCCACCAGCACGGTCAGAGCGGCGCAGGCCCAGAACGGCACGGCGAAGCGCTGCGGGTCCTCGCGTGCGATCTCGTCGCGCCAATGCGTGGAAAGCGCCGCATCGTAGTCGCCGCGTACGCTGCGGATCGTGCGCGCCAGTGTATGGCGCAGGTCGTCGAGCTGGGCGCGGCCGTTCTCGATCACGCGATAGCGCCCCTCGAAGCCAAGCACGAGGCAGTAAAAGAGCAATTCGAGCAGATTAAGCTGCTCGCGCGGCTGCTGCATCAAACGATTGAGGAGTTCGAAGAATTTTTCTCCGCCCCACGTCTCGTTGTGAAACGCGACGAGCAGGCTGTTCGCCGACCAGTCGCCCGTTCCGCCCCATGGCGTGAGCGCCGCGGCTTCGTCGAGCGCTGTGCACAGGCAATAACGCGCCGCGCCGATCTGCTCCGGCGAGGCGCCCGCGTCGCGCGCGCGCTGCTCGAACTGGCGGATCTCGTTGGCGAGATGCTCGCGCAGCCAGACCGGGTTCGGGTGGTGAACGGTGTAGCGTATCTGCGGGATCAGGTTCAGCAGCGCGTTGGCCGCGGCGACGAGCGGATTGCCGCCATCGCCGGAAGCCGCCGTGCGCGCGAACCAGTGCGCCTGCTCGTGGGGCGCGTCTGCCTGCCACGTCTCGTCGCCAGGCGCCGGGCCGAAACCGGAACGCGAGGCCGTGAAGGGCGAGCGTCCGGAAGCGCGTTCGGCGGAGACGGGATCGTTGAGGGGATTCATCGTCTGTCTCGCTCGCGCGCGTCGGCTGCGCGCACGTCGCGGATCGCCCAGAACTCCATCGCAAGGCCCGGAAAGTCGCCCGCGAGATGAAGCGCGAGGCCCCCCGAGCGTTCGAGCTGGCGCCAGAGATCGCCGCCCTTGTCGACCTCGAAGTAGCTGTGCCCCGCGTGGTACGGAATCTGATGCGGCGCGACCGGCAGCGGCCGCACGGCGATGCCGGGCAACTGCAACTGCACCAGATCCCGAATGCGGTCCACCGGGGCGAGCTTGATCTGGGACGGAAAGCGTGCACGTACGCTCTCGGCGGGAATATCGGCGCGCACGGCCAGCACGAAGCCCGCATCGCGCAGCAGCGAAGTGTCGGCGATCACGGCGACCCGCACGCCGTTGCCCGCATCCTCCAGTGCGATCTGCACCGCGTGCTGGTCGAGCACCGTCGCAAGCGAGCGGCGCAGCTCGGCGAAAAGCGCGCCGAAGGTCGCGCGCAGGTCGTCGTGCTGATACACCGGCAGCACCTCGGGCCGCCGCGAAGCCGCCGTGAAAGTGGCAAAGTCGGCGGCCAGCTTGAGCCAGTCGCGAAACAGCAGCTCCGGGTGGATTCCCGGCGTTTGCGCCGTGTGCGAGGCGATCGCGAGGTAACGGTTGACGAGCTGCAGCAACAGGAAGTCGGCAACCTCCGAGACGCCGCCGCGCCCGGCCTGCGCGAGGCGGCCCGCGAGCAGCTCGCTGCGCTGCGCGAGCAGCCGGTCGAGCTCCTGCACGTAGCCCGCGAGCTGCGGGTGGGCGTGCGCATCGAGCAACGGCGGAATATAGGTTTCATCGATGACCAGCTGGCGGTCGGCGCGCCGCTCCACCACACGCAGCACACCCATTGCGTGCCAGTCGTCATCCACCTCGGCGGCTAGCGCGAGCTTGAGCTTCAGTCGTCCTAATTGAACCAGCGCGGGCTCCAGACGGACCTCGTTGACATCGGCAATCTCGGCTTCATGAGCCACGTAGCGCGCAAGCGTGCACGCGCCGCCGCCGAACGTCACCTGCGCACTGCTGCTGCGCAATGCAGGCAGCGCGAGGACGACGGTGGAATCGCGCACGTCGGCGCTCACCTCCAGCGCCTCAGGCGCCTCGTCGAGATGCGAGAAGTCGAAGGGCGTGCCGTCCGGCAGGATGCCGCTGGCCGCGCGCAGCATCACCTTGCCAAGCGCTAGCGCTTCCTCGTCGAGCTGCAGCGATGCGAAGCCCCATAGAAAGCGCTGCAGCGGCGCGCAGCGCAAGTGAACATAGCGCTCGAAATAGCGCTCCAGCTGCTGGAAATGTTGCGGCCGCAAGAACATGCCCTCGGACCACACGACGCGATCGCGCAGTCCGGTACTGCCCGTGGCTGGCGTGACAGGAGGATTCATGCGGTCGTTCATCGTGCGTCACCGTTGGCCGGCGTCGCGACGAGTCCGTCGCCCTGCACCGCGATCACGTAATGCGCTTCTGAGGGCTTGCCCTGCCAGAACTTGAACAGGTTGGTGCTGGCGGGCTGCGGCAGCACCACGGTGATTTTCCAGCGGCGCTTTTCGAGGGTGCGATAGCCCGCCACGATGCCGAGACTGCGCACCGCCTCGCCACCCGTGTAGTGGAGCGTGCGCGACTCGCCGGGCCTCAGGACGATCCGGTCCGTGCCCGCGAATTCCGCACCCAGCGCGTCTTCAGGCTTGTTCTGGAGCGAGAAATAATCCGCCTTCCTGAAATTATTATCGGATTTAAGTTGAAATGTTTGCAATGCAACGGGCGCCGGCCGGTTTTGCGAATCGCGATTAACGTCAGCCGCCACCTGAAACGTGACGGCATAAGGGACTGGCAAATCCCGCTCAGTCGATGCGCATCCGCATAATAATAAAAGGGCAAAATAAATCCCTTCGCGCGGGTTATGCACGCGCTTAATTGGCACTCCATACATACTGTCCAAACCCTCTGAATCAGCGCGAATTCACATTGCCAACGCAAAGGCAAAAACGTCCCACGCCCCTGTATTCATGCCTGGATATAGGGGTTGGAAGTCACTGCTCCCGGAACAGTCGCCCCGAATTTTTCGCGCCACAGAGCGGAATTGGGGCAATGCCTTTTGAATATTCGCGGAATTAAATTAATCTATCGCCGGCCTTGTCTCACGAGTAATAATTCATATGACGAAAATTCAGGTGACTAGACTATAGTTCGTACGAATCACGATCGCAACGCTCTCCGAATGCAACCTCTATAAAAAATTTCACGAGCCGTAGAAGTTACTTTCATGGCTCGCATGAAGAAGTAAATACCGGATCGCCGCACATGACCTGGCCGTTTACCTGGAACTTGTTACGCGCGAATCGCGCGTGCGCCGCCCTCGCTGGCGCATTTTTACTGGCTCTCGCCGGGACGCTGCTCGCCGCGGGGGGGTGCACGAGCCTCTCGCCCGCGCAACGCGCCGCCGCGAATGCCGTTGCTGCCGCACAGGACTCCTACGCCGCGGGCGACTACCCGCGCACCATCCAGCTGCTGCGCAACAGCAACGCCTTCGTCGACGGCGACCGCTCCACGCAGATCGACGCGCACAAGCTAATGGCGTTCAGCTACTGCGTGACGAACCGCGTTGCGCAGTGCCGCTCGGAGTTCGAGGCGATCTTGCGGATCGATCCGCATTTCGAGCTGTCCGCCGCGGAGAAGGGACACCCGATCTGGGGACCCGCGTTCGACGCCGCGCGCCGCAAAGTTGCACCGTCCTAATGGACGGTCCCGCGCTGCGCGCATTTTTATCCGTCTTTTTGTGATTCAGTCTGCATCATGCAATTGACCGTCATCGAGTACGCAGGAGAACCGGTCCACGCCGAAACCAGCGTGGAGTTTCGTCCGCCAGGCGGCACGATCGGACGCAACGCCGACAACCAGATGGTGCTGCCCGACGAAACGCGCCAGGTCTCGAGGTTGCAGGCGCTGCTGCAGATCGACGGCGATCACTGCGTGCTGAAGAATCTAAGCAGCGTTTCAGTAGTGGAGATCAACGATACGCCGCTCGAATACACCGAGGAGCATGCACTCGAATCAGGCGACGCGATCCGCATCGGCCCGTATGTGCTGCGCGCGCAGGTGGGCGTTGGCGGCAACGCTGGCGCTACGACCGCAAACGTGGCCGCAGCGCCTGCCGGGCAAATGAGCGCGAGGCAAAGGACGGAGGCAGCCGCGCTCAACGACACGCCGCCCATCCCCACCGATCCCCTCGCGCTTTTTACGCGCGCAGGCCGCGGCGATTCGCCACCTGCGCCGCCGGTCACGACGCAGGCGGCACAAACCGCGCTACGCAGCGCAATCGAGCGTGCAGCGGATCTGCCTTTGCGCACCAGCGCGTTCGCGAAGGCAGATGCCGGGCGTGAGCACGACCCACTGCCGCGCGTGCCAAGATCGGCGCCCCAAGGACCGGCTGCTGTGAACGACAAAAGTGACGCCGCAAAGAGCGCAAACGTGTCGTCCCCTGCCAGCACTGCTTCAGCGGATGCGGATACGGCCGCCACCGAGCGCGACTCGGCCGACGCCCTCCTTTCCGCGTTCCTGCGCGGTGCAGGGCTCGACAAGGCCACCTGCGACTGGTCGACCGAGCAGTTGCACACCGCGGGGCAACTGCTCGCGTTATTCGCCAATGGCACCGTCGAGTTGCTCTCCTCGCGCAGCATCCTCAAACGCGAGGTGAAGGCCGACATGACAGTGCTGCTCGACCGCGAGAACAATCCGCTAAAGTTGCTGCCCGACGGCAGTGCGGCGCTGAGGCAGATGTTCGGCCTGCCATTCCCCGGCTTCATGGCGCCGCCCGGCGCCGTGGAAGACGCGTTCCACGACCTGCAGGCACACCAGATCGCCATGGTCGCGGGCATGCGCGCCGCCCTGAACGACCTGTTGCAGCGCTTCTCGCCCGCGCGTCTCGCCGAGCGCAACGAGCCCACCCGCTACGAACAGTTCCTGCCGATGCTGCGCAAAGTGCGCTTGTGGGGCCGCTATGAGCGCATGCACCACGAGACAATGCTCGCCGTAGAGGACGACTTCAGCGCCGTATTCGGCAGGGCCTTCCTGCGCGCGTACGACGACGAAGTGAGGAGCTATCACGCGCGACGCCGCGCGGCGCGTGACGCCGACACATGAATCTCTCCTGCGCCCAGTTTTCGCGCACGGGGACGCGGGACAGCAACCAGGATGCGCTTGGCTACACGATCACGGATGACTACGCCTGCTTCGTCGTAAGCGATGGTGTCTCCAGCGATGCTGGCAGCGAGATTGCTTCACGCTGTGCTGTCGAGCGCATCCTCCATCAGGCGCAGCACACGGGACGCACGCTCGCGCAGACCTTGTTCGCGTGCATCGAGGAAGCGCACGGGGCGATTCTCGCAATCCAGCAGCAAGACCGCGAGCGCGGCCGCATGAGCGCGACCGTGGTGGCGCTCTTGATCGACCGGCGGCACGACGTTGCGCAATGGGTCCATCTCGGCGACAGCCGGCTCTACCGGTTCGCACGCGGCGCGTTGATCGAACAGACGCGCGATCACAGCGTGCGGCAGCAACTGCTTGACGCTGGCTTGCCCAGCGAAGGCGTCAATCCCGCCTGGCTGCATATGGCGCTTGGCATGCGCGGCCCGATTGCACCTGCGATCAGCCCGCCGCATGCGCTCAAGGACGGTGACGTCTTCCTGCTCTGCACCGATGGGCTCTGGCAATCCGTCGCGGAGGATGTTCTCGAAGATCGCCTGCGCGTCGTTCATACCGTCGACGACTGGGCCGTGCTCATCGAGCACGAGGCGATGCGCCATTCGGGCAGCGCGCCGCACGCCGACAATTATTCCGCGCTGGCGGTCTGGGCAGGGAGTCCGCAGAACATCACGCTGGCGCGCGTGCGGGCGCGCCGAACGGCGTGAGGGGATCCGGGCTATGTGCCGTAGCGTCTTCGTCTCGACTGCGTCCGCGACTGTCAGGATATCGATCTTCGTTGCGAAGAGATAAACGCGTTTTATGAATTGAAACGGCCTGCTACACGAGACCATGCATGGCCGCAGCCATACTCCGCCTCAGGAGGAAACTCAGTGTCTGCTTTACGCGCAGCTGATTGACTCCAACGGGTTGAGATGCCCGATTCGCCTTCGACGCATTGCGCTGTTCTGGCTGGCACCGTTCGTTGGTCATCTGCCCCCTGCGTTCTTCGCTGGGGACCCAGGAGTCTGTTCGTCCGTTGAATCCTCGACATTACAGAGATCACTCGTCAAGAGAACCGGGAGAAGCCCTCAGGCTCGGAGCACCCTGCCGACCCTCTCCGATGAGCTCGCGAATGGCGACCGTCACATGCCACCGAACCTGATCACGGGAACCCGTCCCTGCTGGGGAACATCCGCCCTCGGGAAACGTTGCCAGACCTTGGATGTCGCCGAAGGCGCTTGTTGGCTGTGAGATCGTTGATTGTTAGTTGCGATCATTCATCACCCTTTGCGCTCGTACATCTGTCGTGATCTGCAGCAGGCTCGCGTACGTTGAGTTCATGATTTTTTCACCTTAAATACAAATTTCATGGGTGAAAACAAGAATAAATCATGTATTTTACGCCGGCATCCAATACACTGGCTACATAACCGGGTCGTCGACACGAGCGTTCAGCGCCGGGCCGATTTCATGATATATTCTTCGCAACTACTCATTTCTTCATGTTATAGCGAAGAAATCATGTCCCACTGACAGCATGGCCAGCAAATCCCTCCAGCGGCTCATGGAAAGCGTCCCCCGCGGACAGCCGCTCGATCCCCAGATGCTCCGTGACTGCGGCGTCAGCGCCCAGCAGACCACCTACCTCGTGAGCGCCGGCTGGCTGCAACGCCTTTCCAAAGGGGCCTACCTTCTCACGGGCGACACGCCTACACGCGACGGCGTGCTCGCCTACCTAAGCCGGCATGTGACGGGCCTGCATGTCGGCGGCAAGACGGCGCTCGACTGGCAGGGTGTGCGCCACAACATGAGTTTTCGCGAGCGTGTCGTGCTCTGGGCCGAGCGTCCCTACGTAATGCCTGACTGGGTCAACGAACATCTGTCCCACACACTGCAGACCACGCGCCTGTTCGACGACACTCTGCCGGAAGGCTTTGCGATCTCATCGCTTCCCAACCGGGATCCCTCAATACTCGTTGCCGAGCCCGAGCGTGCGCTGCTCGAGCTCGCGAGCGATGTCGGCAAGCGCCTTGCGAAAGGACAGTCGCTCGAAGAGGCAATGAATATCGCATCCTCATTGCGCAACCTGCGTCCGAAGGTCCTGGATACCCTGCTCTCCCATTGCACGAGGGTGAAGGTCGTCAAGCTGGTGCGTGACCTTGGAGAATCCAGCGGGTTTGCCTGGGGCAAGGATCTGCAGCGCCATGTCGACAGGCTGGGTCCCGGCAAACGCTGGACCAGCAGCCGCAAGGGCACGCCGGCCTTGAACCTGAAGGCTTGACACGCTCCCTTCCCGCCAGCCATGACCCAATGAACGACCAGTACCTCAACACCGTGCGCCTCATGCTCGCGATTGCGCCCGACGTTTTCGACACGCCGCATTTCGCCATGAAGGGCGGAACGGCGATCAACATGTTCGTGCAGGACCTGCCGCGCCTGTCTGTCGATATCGATGTCGCCATGCGTTCGCATGCTCCGGACCGGGCTGAAGCACTGGTGATCATCAACACCGAGCTGGGGCGCGCAAAACAGGCACTCGAGCGGCAGGGCTATCACGTGAGTGTCGCCGGCGCGAGCGGCAAAAACCGGGGCGATGACGTGAAGCTCACAGTCGCTTCCGCCGATACCCAGGTCAAGGTGGAAGTGAACTATGTCTTTCGCGGCACCCTTACTCCGACCGTCATGCGCCCGGTTGTGCCGCGTGTACAGGAGATGTTCCGCGTCGACTTTGAGCGACCGACGCTTGCCGACGCAGAACTGTACGGCAGCAAGCTCGTGGCGGCACTTGACCGCCAGCATCCGCGCGACATCTTCGACGTACAGCACATGTACGAGACCTACGGCCTGCGTGACGACTGCGTCACTGCGTTCGTCGGCTACCTCGCTGGCCACAACCGCCCGATTCACGAAGTGTTGTTTGCACAGCCACATTCTCTGGCGCACGAATACGAGGCGGGATTCGTGGGAATGACCGTTGACGAGGTCAGCCTTGCCCAGCTTGAGGACGTCCAGGCGCAGCTTCATCGCGATATGCCGCGTGCGCTGTCCCCGAACCACCGCGATTTTCTTTTATCCCTCGTGCGCCTGGACCCGGACTGGGCACTGATGCCTTACGACCATTTGCGCGACATGCCGGCGATACGCTGGAAGATCGAAAACCTGCGCAAACTTCGCGCACGCGATAAACAGCGCTTTGCGGATTAGGAAGCACTACTACGCGAAGCATTTTCAGCACTTGATCGCCGGGGATAAGCACGGACAGGCGATCGCGTGCACGTCCGCTTCGACCGGTAAGTCGCGAACCAGGCCGCGACAAGTCATTCACCCGCAATATCGCGCCGCAAACCAAACATCGACCTGCAGGATCGGGGGGCTCGTCATGTCAGAGGTCCTTGCTGCAATCGCGCGGCGTAATGCCCTTTTCCTTCGCGTACGACAGGGCCGACCTCTCGATGATCGGACGCAGCAGCGCGCGGTCGGCCCGCACCCAGTTGCTGATCACGTTCCACTTCTGGCCGTCCCATCGCTGGAAGCGCACGGCGCCTCCGCCTTCGTGGTCCGAGCAGGTCAACTTGAGCGGCTGGACGAGGCCGCGTGCGCCGAGTTGCTTGAGGCGCGCATCGTCAAGATCCAGATGCTCGAAGCCCCAGCGCACCTGCTCGCCTGTCAGCGGCTTGTTGCCGAACTTGCGCTGTGCAACGCGCACCGCTTCGACGCTCTATTCACCCAGGTACTCGTGCGGACGAATTGCGACCACGGCGATTGGTAGCGCGCTGCCGTGTCGCACAGCGCGCACTTAACGCCCGAATTTTTAGTCGTGCGCACCGAGCGACTATCTACCCTGCAGGTCCGGATGAGCCAAGCCTGCCTCCGCGAAAATCAACTCGTATTTCTCAGCCCCGACGACGTTGCGGTACGCGTGCGTCATCAAAATCAGCGCCTGCGCCGTCCTGGAAATGACGCCGTAGGCTTCCAACAGCTCGGCATGCTCCATAGCCTCTCCCAAAGTCATGGTCACGTCAGTCTCCTTACTGCCGTTGTACCGCAATCAAGTCGTTGACGAACGTTGGCCGGGCGGAGGCGAACTCCATCAGATTGAGAACCCCCTTGCTGACCGCAAACTCTCCCTGCGCATCCTTGCCGCTATCAGCCTTGATGCGGCTGTAGCCTTCGACCGTCTTCAGGTCGGCAATCACGTACACCATCTCAACCTCTTTCCGTCTGGGGTGCGGGAGTAGTTGTCCTCTCAAGGATTGGTTCGAAGAGTACGTAGCGTCGCTTAAATCAATCTTAAACAGCGCAACCAAAACGAAAGCTTTGTCCGGCCAGTGATTCACATACGCCCGTCGCCGCGCCGGCCACTGTATTTACGTGGGGGAAAATTCCATGAACCAGAGACGGTACAAAGCGACCGACAGGGGCGCGGACAGCCGGCACGGTCCTCCCAGGAATCATTCTCGACATCGGCGCGCCTGGCGGCACGTACTTCTGGCTAAGATGAGTGTGAGAAAGGCACCTGCTCCCGTCTTCGGGCAATAGAAAGATGGAACGAGAAACTTGTAAGGACTACCACGTGTGGGGTCACGCCCTCTCGCAACACGCAGAGCTTCTGACGCGAGAGCGCTAGGCGGGTGGCGGGACCATCATCCAGGGCAACATACTCATCTGCTTCCGGAGTCCTGGACCTGTTTGATTCGTAGGGGGAAGCGCAGGACGCTGGAATAGCCTGGACAAAAGCGTAGGTCGACACGCACGGCTAGCGCTGAGGTGCAGCGCAACTTCACTTCCCCGGGGTACTCGCAGGTATAGAGGCTGCTGCATAGCAGAGAACGTTGGACGTTCCACGCGGAAAACGTTAGTCTGGAAACACTTCGTGAACAGTCTGACCAGCGTCAAGGGGCTGGCACATGGAAGTGAGCACCGAAGCGCTTGTTGAGATGCTGTGCGAAGTCGAGGCAGAAGACCCAATCGACTACGCGGACCTACCGTTCGGAGAGCACGAGCTACGACGCCTTGTCATGAGTTCGCTGGTGGAGCGGCACCACGTGGTGGAAACGGCGATGACGGATTCGGACCTCCAGGCGATGTATCTGCTCAGCACCGCGAAGCTTGTCCTCGAAAACACGGTGCTCCACGCCCGCCTGCTTTTGCTCCAGGGGCAACAGGTCGACATTCAGTCGCTCCTCGCCCCGTTCACCCTTAAGGGTAAGAAATAACGAAACAGGACGCTCGCTGGGGGACATTCGCTCACTCTCCCCCTCCGCGCGCTAGACGCGGCACAGCCTTCGCACCTGCGTTGTGCAGGTGTCGACGCATGGGAACGTCAATCGCAGTGCCGGGCCACGGCCACTCGCATCAGGCAGTAGTCGGCCACTTTCGGACGTTCGACGTCGTGCCCTAAATCGTTGACATCCTCATATCTAGGAGAGGTTCGGCCTCGATGGGCCGCCACCAAGGATAGGCTGTCGAGGCCAATTTGAATGGATGCGCCACCCGCTACCGTTGCAAAAGGGCCGCGTAGTAGTCGGAGACGTTGTCCTCCGCCCCCTTTGTGATCCGATTGAATACTCGTCCCCATGGCCAGAAACTGGAACCTGATGTGGTCCGCACGCCGGGGTATCGGCTTCCACCAACGGTAACCATACCCCATTCGCCACCATGATTGCGGCGATAGACTTCTCCAACGTAGCTTCCATAGCCTTTCGCAAATGCCATGACTTGTTCGTCCGTCGGCTTAGGACTCGTGCTGGCGTACGAGGAGCTCATTTGCGCCAGGGCCTTTTCGACATTTGCAATACTCGCGTCCGACAAGTCGAGTTTTATTCCAAACTGTTTCGCGGAGAAGTCGACAGCATCTAGCGAACAGGCTTCCGCGATCTTCTGGATTTTTGGATCAGGCGAAAAGGACTGGTCAGATGACGTTTCTGCCAGCGCAACGCCACCGCAAACGCAAGCCATCAAGGTGATCAGCGCTAACAGGAAGCGCTTTACGATTGTGTTCACTTACACTCCAAGACAAGTCATAGTCGCCGCAGCGCTTTGGGTGTTGAGTTTTCGCCCCGACTGATCTTGCTGGTCGGAGCGACCTATACGCTGTGTGAACGGCAGCTTTCGGCAAATCTGAAGGTCGCTTGTGGGTGGCTTATGCCTGTTGCATCGAACGCACACCGGAGGCCATCCGCGCGCTCGGTCGTCGGGCTCTGGTCGGCCACTACCGGGCATTCGACGGTGCCCCGTAAATCGCCGACAATGAAAGCCCAGTCTGACATCCAGTCCTCTGACTCTGTGATCTACGAATACGACCTTACGACTATTTTACCTCGGCTCACCGGCCCTCTTCGCGAGATACTCGACGCCGAAATTTCGACGGGAAACGTCCTTGTGGAAATCAGCAGCTCTTGGCCAATGCCAAACGTGAATGTGTGGTTCAAGGATCCCTTGACCCGGAAGTACGCCGATCAATATCCCCAACTTGAATACAGCTATCTGGGCGATCCGAGGAACTGGCTTGAGGGATACATTGACCGTGAAATCGGAGCTATGGTTGCGGCCAAGTGCTAGGGAGTAAACGGCTAGTCACTTCCGATGAAAGCGTCCGGCCAACGTCCGGCAGGGTGCGGCCACGAAGCGGTCAGTCGACGGCCCCGTGCGAATCGTCGACAATGAGCGCCACAACGCGTCCGACTAACACGCCGCAAGACACCTGAGGGTAGAGAGCCTACGGCAGCGCTACCCGCTACGAGGGGAAAATGGGCCATCTTCGAAAGACAATGGTATCGCTCCGAATAATCGGTGACGATCTCAACCCAGACGAAATTACACGTCTGCTCTGCTGCATTCCCACAGACTGTCAATCGAAGGGTGACGAACTAGTTGGCAAGAGCGGGCGTACGCGCATCGCTGCATTTGGAAGCTGGTCGTTGAAGGCTCCCACACGGCAACCGGGTAACCTGAACGCACAGATCACCTGGCTTATGGCCGCAGTAACTGGCGATATCGAGGTGTGGAAATCGATTGCCGCACGGTACAAGATCGATCTCTTTTGCGGTCTCTTCATGGATCAGTGGAACGACGGCGAGTCGATTTCTTCCGCGTCGCTCTCAGCGTTAGGGGCGCGACATATTCAGCTGGATCTCGATATCTACGGCGCAACTGTTGGGGCATTGGAAGACTCGAACTGAGCGACCAGCGTCCGCTTACCGGTAAGGTGACTGTCCCTTGAGGGTCGGGTTATGCCTGTTGCATGAGACACGGCTCTGGAACGAGTCGCGTGCTCGATCGTGAGACGCAGTGCGGCCATTATGAGACGGTCGCCGCGAACCCTGCTCAGACATTCAAGCGTCAGTGGCGACCCGTATTGCGGTCATGCGGCTGATATCATCCATCGGCATACACCCACGGTCACGAACAGGTCGGCGACAATGCTTTCAAGGGCAATCGACGGAGAGCCAGCAGAGTTCCTAAGCTCTCTGCCGCGCACTAAAGCACTTTGCGCGTTGCAGGAGCGTACGAAATGGCGCCCGGGAAAACTCTCCAAGATGGCGGAGCAGACCGACGTGTGACCGACTCGGCCGGGCGGTGGTCAGACGCTGTCCGGCCAGTTTGGGACATCCAATCGCGCCGCCTAGATCGGCGACAACTTTTCCCGATACCGCGCTCCCTTCCTGTGTTCAATTGCGGCTGGCGACAGCAAGTCTCGCTGCCAATCCTGCGAAAACTGACGCAAGCAGATATTGAGGGACACGCGACTGACGGCGTCGGCCAGCCCACCGCTGGCTAAGTTGACTTGCGGAAAGTATGACGACGCCATTCACGATCAGACCGACGAAGTTAAGCACTGTCGCGAGCGTCAAGATCTGAAAGGCCACTGCCCCATCTTGCGGACGCACAAATTGGGGAAACAGCGCAAGGACGAACAACGCCATCTTCGGATTGAGCAGATTGGTTAACAGCCCTTGCCTGAAGATCTTTCCAACGGGAAAATAAACTTCGCTTCCAGCCGGTGCAATCGGGATCGGGGACGTTCGAAAGGTCTTCCACGCAAGATAGAGTAGGTAGGTCGCGCCAGCGAATCGGACTACGTCGTAAGCAATGGGAACAGCGAGAAACAACTGGGACAAACCAAACGCTGCCGCCATCGCGTGGCAGTACGTTCCCACCAGAATTCCGGCAAGCGATGCAAAGCCGGCAGATCGTCCCTGACTAACGCTTCGGGACGCTATTAGCAGCATGTCCGGACCGGGCATCATGGTAAGGGCGAGACAGGCACCCGAAAAGAGTCCGAGCGTAGCGAGGCTGAGCATGAGGTCCCCTTTTGTTGGTAACACAAAAGGGATCTCAGTCTAATGGACGAATTTTAAGGGGTCAATCAATTTGACTGGCCGCTTTCGGTCATGCCATAAGTCCGCTCCGGGTCGATTCGGGGCAACCGCATTAGGCAGCGGTCGGCCACTACCGGACATTCGACGCTGGTAGCTACATCGTCGACAATCCGGCTCGGACGGAAGTCCCGACGATCACGACAATCCGAAAACAGACTCCAGTCGATTTCTCAAGTTTCACGGCAAGCTGCCGTAGAGCCGGTGCGGAGCTCTATGTTTGGATACGGACGGGGTATCCAACGTATCTGGTTGAGCGTTATAACTCTTATCGATTACTATGAAAATAGTAACTAGAAATCTATTACTTGTTGCAGTTCTTCTCTCTGTATCTAATCTCGCCTCGGCTCTCGATGATCGTTTGGTTGGCACGTGGCAGGGGGAGAGGGACAAGGATGGCAAGTGTTCCTATATGGCGTGGACCGTGAAAAGATCGTCTGATGGAAAATTCGAAGTTGCGTTCTACAAAAATCCTGAAAGGACTCAATTTTTGAATGAGGAGCGGGGCCAGTGGGAAACAAATGACAACAAGATTTCACTTACCACGGAGGGCGTCCCCATCCCCGACGTGTACACCTACACTTTCTCAGACAGCGATACCGTTCATGTTTCGGCTGTTGAGCGAGACCCTTCTGCCGACTGCATGGCCGAATATGAATTCACGGATCATCGGGCCAGACCGTAAAGGTCCCCCATGCGCAGATTACAGGCATCGCGCTTCAATATTGCGGGCTACTCCGCGGAGCAAGTCCTCGTACTGGACGGGGCAATCTCCGAGTGGGATAGCGACCGTTCACGGTCGATCGAGTTATCCCGATAGATTGCCGACAACGAGGAACGAATTCGACATGGGTGCCTCGGTCTCCATAGTCGCGAAAATCCAGAGGGGAAGCATGTCACAGGAAACGAAACTCGCCCGCAGACGCTTATATAAGCGTGCCGTTGTAGCCTATTCGGGTGCCGTCGGGATGGTGCTTGTCGCTCTCGCCATCTCAATTCACCACGGAGCTGGTTGGAGACCGGCTCTGGCCGGAATGCCGCTCTACGTAACAGTATTCGGCGGTATCACGTACCAGTTGATAAAGGAACTGTACGCGCTAAACAGGAGGCGCTAGCGGTAGCTCAATCAGACCGTCGAGTGTCCGCTTTCCGCGATCGCGAACGTCTCTTCAGGGTCGATTTCGGGCAACCGCATCAGGCAGAGGTCGGCCATGAAGAGACGTTCGACGTGATGACCTGAATCGTTGACAATTGTGGTCGGAACGATTCTCCGCTGCCTGGAAGGAAGACTATGGGATACGACGTCCACATCACTCGCAGGCAAAATTGGTTCGACGAAAGCGGACCAAAAATTGATATCAATGAGTGGAGGGCACTTGTTTTGTCCGATCCTGATATGCGTCTCGATGGGTACGCGAGTGCTGTTGTTGGCGACGGCAGTATTCTGCGTGTAGATAGCGAGGGGTTGGCTGTGTGGACTGCCTACGCAGGAACAGGTGTAGGTGGAAACATGGCGTGGTTCGATTTCAGGCGAGGTAATGTGGTAGTCAAGAATCCTCATGGCGCGATTCTAGAAAAGATGTTGCAGTTAGCCCAGAAGCTAGACGCAAAGGTACAAGGCGACGAGTGTGAAGTGCATGGCGCAGGTGGCAGTGTAATTGGCTAACTAGCGGATCGTCACAGCCGCCAAAAGCGGCCGTTCGAGATAGTTGGCGAGATAATCGAGAACCCAGAAGACCAAGATGCTTTACGGCAACGTGACTGTGGTCGGCCACAAACGGCCGTTCGACATGGGCTCAGTTTCCAGGACATTTAAACGTCGGGTCCCGTTCTCCGCATGTGCCTCCCCTACTAGACAGTCTGCCGGAGACGCCTGCGCATTCGAGCGCGCCGGGCGAGCATGTTCATGCCTTCGACGAAGCCCGAAAATGCCATCGCAGCGTAGATGTAGCCTTTCGGCACGTGAGAGCCGAAGCCCTCCGCGATGAGTGTCATCCCGATCACCAGGAGAAAGCTCAGCGCCAGCATGACAATGGTGGGATTCTGTTCGATAAATCGTGATAGCGGAGCCGCCGCGACTAACATCGCGACAACCGCTGCGATGACAGCAATGTACATGATCGCCAAATGGCTGGTCATACCCACGGCGGTTACGATGCTGTCGATGGAGAACACCAGGTCAAGCAGCAGAATCTGGCCAATCGCTGCCTGAGGTGTCAGCACAGTGTGCGCGGCCGCCCCAGTGTTATCCGAAGACTCGTCCCCATCGCTCATGACGTTGTGGTGAATCTCTGTCGTCGCCTTCCAGACGAGAAAGAGGCCGCCGCTAATCAGAACGAGGTCACGCCACGAAAACGCATGACCAAACAGTGACAGCGCGGGCTGGGTCAAGCGCGTGATCCACGCCACCGTGCCGAGCAAACCAAGACGCAGCACGAGGGCGAGCCCGATGCCAATCCGCTGTGCCTTGTAGCGCTGCGCGGGTGGCAGCTTGTTGCTGACGATGGAAATGAAGACGAGGTTGTCGATCCCGAGCACCACTTCCATGGTGACGAGTGTCACAAGAGCGGCCCATGCAGCCGGATCCGTAGCGAGAGTAAGAAGATTGTCCATGCTCACTTAAGCGTTCGTCAAAATCCGGGTCGGACATGCCGCGCCAGGGCGGGACATCCGGCTTGTGACAACTCTGTGCTGCTGGCACAACGGGATCGTGCAACAACTGCGCCCGACGCCGACTGGCCCATGGAAACGAGGCCATCGTGTACAGGAAGCCAGCGTCCCTTCAGCGCGCCCGTGTGGCAAGGCGCGCGACCATCCGCTCCGCCATCGCGCGGTCGATGACTTCGAAGGAGCGGGTCGTGCGCTCATAGGCATACATGTCGCCGGTCGCAATGTCGAACCACCACCCGCTCAATACCAGCGCTCCGGCGCTAACCTGCTGACGAACGATCGGGTACGTCATCAAATGTTCAAGCTGCACAAGCACGTTGAGTTGAGACAGTTGATCGTGCGGTTTCAACGTGCCATCGAGTGGGCCTTCCTGTTCGAGGCGAAACGCTGCGTTGCTGGCGTGGTACAGCCATTTGTCGAGGTTAGGCGCTTTCAGCTTCGCGCTGCGTGTTTGCACGGCTTTCATCGCACCGCACTCTGAATGCCCACACACGACGATATTCGCGACCTTCAACACCAGCACAGCGTACTCGATTGCGCTTGCCTCTGAAAGGTCACCGGTAGAGACCCCCTCCGCAGTTGCCGGCGGTATCAGGTTGCCGACATTGCGCATCGTAAACAGGTCGCCCGGATGGGTTGAGGCTAGCAGGTCTGGCACAACCCGGCTGTCCGAGCACGTAATAAAGAGCGCATCGGGTGTCTGCGAGAGCGCCAGTTTGCTGAACTGCTCGGCGTATTGGGGCAACATTTTCTCGCGAAATTCAACAATACCCAGTATGAGTTTGCGCATCGTTTGCCTCCGAAACGGCTAGCTGTTCGCTATCGAGGTTGCCGAACCACCGAGCCCCTGCGAGTCGGGAATGCGTGCCAGCGCGACGTCTTCGGGAAACTCCTGCTTCGACGTGATCGCGCGATCGAGCAGGGCCAGCTCGATGTACAACGCGTCATGACGATGCTCCGGCAGACTCTGGATGAGATTCTCAATCGCCGCGCGCAGACGCCGTGCAATCTGGATGCTGCCTGCTCCGCACTGTCGTATCTCGCGAAAGCTGATATGCACGAAATCTTCCCAGTTTGGCGTCCGCAGGATCATGCGTACCTGCCCCGACCTGTCCGCAATTTCTTCGATGCGCAGCGAGCGTTTTCCCACCATGCGCAAAAGCCGGTGCAACTGGTCGATGGCAAGTACAGCCGTGGTCGGATCGTTGATGGCCGCCGACAGCGCCTTCAGCGCAATATCGACCAGGATGCGAAATGCGAACATGGGGTCCTGCTCCATCGTGCGTTCCGTGCCAAAGGCAACAAGTGTGCGCAACCGGGTCTCGTTGATTGCACCCGTGTTCCCGTACAGATAAAACAGCGGTTCATCCACCGCAACGAAATCCCCGACTTGCGGTGCGAACTCGATGATCATGCTGGCGCGCCGCGCTTCGGCCACGAGCATCTTCATGTTCACGGCCAGAACGATGCCGGACTTGCCCTGCAGAGAAACGACGCGATCCGGCGTGACTCGCTGCTTGTCACGATCCCGCGCGGTCATTACACCGCTGGATGGCGCAGGATAGACGCTGTCGATCACCGCGAGCCCTCGCTCTCCTACGCGAGCCACGAGACTCACAGGCCGCAGAAATTTCGCGGCGTAGTCGATCAGGAAAAGAAACGCGACGACTGAAGCGAATCCGAGTAGCGCTGCAATGAAAACCTGAAGCTGGTGGACCTCATCCTCGCCCATCCAGCCCGCCGTTCTATTAGCGAACAGCAAGGCGAAAACGAACAACCCCGAAATGCCACGGATGATGTTGTCGCGCAACAGCGTCGTCGCGATGATCCGAGGCGTGTATTGCCCGCCGGCAACCTGGATGGCGACGAGCAGTGAACCGAACGTGAAGACCAGAAACGCCAGGTCTGCGGAGACGATGTCTGCGAGCAACGACCGCGCACCTGTCATCGACAGCCCGAAAAAACCCGTCTTGGGATCGAGGATTCCTTGCCGGATCATCCACCTTCCCAGCATTTCGGTCAGAGGCTTCACCACGGCATAGATCGCAACGGCAATGAGTGGCACGGTCCATAGCGAGGACCTCACGTAGCTTTTCAAGCTGTACCAGCGATTCCAGTCCATGCCTGCACTCCCCGTGCGATTCCCACTTTGGTCTGGTCAATGGCGCCTTCGCCCGACAGCTTTGGGAGACCGGATTTCCAGATTGCCACCTGGCGAGGCTGGGAATACCAAATTTGACCGCCGCTATGTACGTCGGCCCACAATCGACCTTGCGGGCCGCCTGCCGGCCATCCGGCGTGTACCTACCCTGCGCTCCTCTCAGCGCGAGGATAGACCTCACTCGTGACGGGCAAGCGCGTCCATGGCGCGCAGAACGACGGGATCCGCCCTCTGCCAGCCCGATGCGGCGCCGCTGGCCGTGTTCCGGTCCGCCGCGTCATGGGGGTTACGCGCAAAGATCCGTGCGGTGCGTCCGCCAGCGGTGCGCGGCGCGCGCCGTGCGACGCGCACTTCGCCACCATCCAGCATTGCCCGCAGTGCTCGCTGGACGTCCCGTGTAGCAGCGCCGAGCTGCTGCGCCAGCTCGATCGCGGTGAATTCGCGGCCATCACCCAGCAACGTGGCGATGTCGCCAGCCAGACCCGGCGAGCGTGCCGGGCGCCCCCCTGCGCGCTCACGGCGCCGTCGCAGTTGGCCCGTCGACGAACCGGCTGTCGCGGGCGCAACACCGCGAGCCGGATGCGCTTCGTGATCGATGCCACCGCGGTCCTCCGACCGCCCTGGCCCCACGTGAGCGCGCGTGCCGCTCACGCGGCGAGCCCGGCAACGCAAATCCAGGTCCAGCCGGCAGAAATGGCTGCCAAGAACATGTTCCACGTTTTCGATATCAAAGCACGCACGAAGCGTCCGCCGGACAGCTTCCCAGCCTTCGAGCATGCCGCTGTCGGCCAGTTCGAAGGCCCTTCGGCGGATGGCCTCGTGACTTTCAACGATTTCGGAGTTGTCCCCTGTTCTCATTGACGTTCTCCGCGAGCACGCGCGCGGCGGTCCCTGCCGGGCATACGCGCTGTGTGTTGCGGGACAGGCTCGCGCTGCGCAACTGCCGCTAACCGGATGCGCAAAATCGAAAATGAAATGAACGCCGCCATGGCGGCGACCAGGCCTGTCGTTCCGTTGGACATCAAATGCATCGCGACCTCGACCGAAGGGGCGGGCTTCCAGAATATGGGCAGGGGCTCGGCGGCGATATCGGACCTTTGTCCGATTGCTCAGCACCCGGGCCGTTGGGCCGCTTTCCGGAGCGCTGGACGTGCGTCGCGCAACGACCGCGGCGTCGGATACACAGTAGCGCCGGAGCGGTACAGCGTTGTTGCGACATTCATTCCCAGCTAGTGCGCGAATCACCCAAAGCCACAGCGAACTCGTTGCGCGAACATGGATATCCGTCGACCGAGGCGTTCATGCTCGCCATATGCGATCAGTTTGAAGCTCCAGCGATCCCCGCCCCGAGGAACTAGTTCAGGTCCCGGCACCTTCGAGTCTCGGGCGGTCCGCATCCCACTTCCGTGTTTGTTACCAGATCGCGGCATTGCTTTGCGCTCAGATATGTCGCCCCCATCGAAGGCGTTGCGGTGACGCATCCCTGCTCCTGCCGGCTGCGCGTCACTTGCACCGGGGAACATTGGACCAAGGTCCGATAGCCGCTGGCGCGTGCCGGGCTTACTCTGGAACTGACGCACCCGGTTCGGACATTGATTGCAACGGCTACGTCGCCTACGCGACATGCGTCCAGAGGAAGCGATCCCCGCGCCGCACAGGTGAACGACAGGGAGACGTCGGCATGAAATTCTGGCAACACGAATTTTCCAGACGAATGTGCGTCGGCGTCGCATTCGCGTGCCTGTTCGCGCTCGCGCAGACGGGCGCGCTTGCGCGCGAGCACTTCAAGACTCCCGATGCGGCGATGATGGCCTTTGGCCAGGCGGTTCTGGACAACGACGAGCCGGCGATGAAAAACATGCTGGGCGCCGACTTCCGCGACATCATCCCGCCGGTCGGCGACGAGGCGCGGGACAAGTTCATCAAAGCCTGGGGCGTGGCTCACACGATCCACAAATCGCACAGCCACGCGTTCATCGCGGTGGGCGACGATGGCTGGACCTTGCCCGTTCCGCTCGTCAAGTCGGCCGGTGGCTGGCAGTTCGACACACTGGCTGGCGCCAACGAAATGCGCCTGCGCCGCATCGGACGCAACGAGCTTGCCGTCATCCAGACCCTGCAGGCGATCTGCGACGCCGAGGACGAGTACGCCGAGACCACCCACGACGGCGACACGACGATGGTCTATGCGAGCAAGCTGTCGAGTTCCCCCGGGAAGCACGATGGTCTCTATTGGCCAACCGGTCCCGGAGAATCCCAGAGCCCGCTTGGACCGGCGTTCGAAGGCGCCGACACGCACAATGAGAGCAAGCATGGCTACTACGGCTATCACTACAAGCTCCTCACCGCGCAAGGACCTAACGCCCATGGCGGCGCGATGAATTATGTTCTCGACGGCAAGCTGTTCGCCGGCTTCGCCGTCATGGCATGGCCAGCCCACTACGGGGAAACCGGGGTGATGAGTTTCATCGCTAACTACACCGGCCAGGTCTATGAGCGCGACCTTGGCCCGAATACCGCGGCGAAGGCGGCAGCTGCGACAACCTTTGATCCGGCCCACGGCTGGAGGAAGGTGTCACCATGACGCGCCGGACCTATGCAGTGTCGTGCTGCGCCCTGCTTGCGCTTGCCGGATGCCAGACCGCCGGGACGCCGACGGCTGTCCCGACGACTGGGGCGCCGACCGCCGCGCTACCCGCACCAGAGAGCGGCGCTCAAGCCCAAAACGCACCGGCACCGTACAAGGCCGAGGAGATCGAGGCGATGGTCGCGCCGATCGCGCTGTATCCTGACGCTCTTCTCGCCCAGGTTCTGATGGCGTCCACCTATCCGATGGAGGTTGCCCTCGCCGCACGCTGGGTCAAGGCAAATCCGGATCTCAAAGGCGAAGCCGCTATCAAGGCTGTGCAGAACCAGACGTGGGACGTGAGCGTGAAATCGTTGGTCGCGTTTCCGCAGATCCTTGAGCCGATGAATGACAAGCTCGACTGGACCCAGAAACTCGGCGACGCTTTTCTGGCCCAGCGCAAAGACGTGCTTGATGCGGTGCAGCGGTTACGTCAGCGTGCGAAGGAATCTGGCCATCTTGAGTCAAACGCGCAGCAGACCGTGATTGTCGAAGCGCCTGCCGGCAGCGAGGCCGGGGCGCAAACTATCGTGCGCATCGAGCCTGCGAATCCGACTGTGATCTATGTGCCAGTCTATGATCCAGCCGTGGTCTACGGCGGGTGGGGCTACCCGGCCTATCCGTACTACTACTGGCCACCCTATCCGGGCTACTATCCCGGCGCCGCCTTCGGCTTTGGCGTCGGCCTCGTCGCGGCCGCCGCGATTTTCGGCAATTGCAACTGGAACGGCGGCGACGTCTATGTCGACCATCACAGAGCCACCAATATCGACCGTAACTTCGACGCTCGAAGGAGCGAAGGCGGACGCTGGCAGCACGATCCGAGTCACCGTCAGGGGGTAGCCTATCGAGACAATGCCACCCGCGAGAAATACGGCCGCAGCATGGCCGGCGCGGATGGGCGCGGTGGCTATCGCGGTCGTGACGCGGGCGCCGGGCGCGACAGTGGCTTCCAGGGCGTGGGCGGTGGCGGCACCGCCGTACAGCGAGACGTCAATCGCGCGAATTCGAGCCTGCAAAGGGGGAGCGGCTCGCGCGCCTCCGGATTTGGTGGAGGTTTTGGCGGCGGCAGGGGCGGTGGCAGGCGGCGCTAAACAGGACCAGCGCCAGACGCCGCCCGTTGTCCATCGCCAGGATGTCGTTCGAAAATCCAGCGCCAACAAGCTGCACGAGCGCAGTGCAGGCAACGGAAAATTAACTCGCAGCCGCATAGGGGTTCCGCCGGCTGTCGTCGGCCGCTCCCATTACAATGAATGCATGACAGGAGACAACCCGGGGCCCATCATGCAACGCATCTCGATCACGCGAGCGTGGAAACGAACGGCCACGGCGATCCGCATCGCTGCGTGCATCGCTTTATTGCTGTCACCACTTGCCCTGCCTGCCCAGGACGAAACACCGGGTATTGCCTTCTCCGCGCTCGAGCCGGGCGGACCGCTGCCGGCGGGGTGGAAAAACCTGCCGGTCGTACATGGCAAGGCGATGACGCAATACACACTGGTTCACGACGGCAACACCACTGTCCTTCAGGCAGACGCGGATCGTTCCGCTTCCGCGTTGATGCATGACGGCAATATCGATTTGACTCAAACGCCGGTCATGGCATGGCGCTGGAAAGCCGAAAAGCCCATCGAGGGTGCCGACAATCGTGTCGGTTCGAAGGAAGACGCACCTGCGCGAGTGGTATTTACATTTGACGGCGACGTGAGCAAGCTTTCGATCTTCGATCGCACGAGCATGGCGGTGGCAAAGCGCATGGGCGGCCAGGACCTGCCCTACGCGACGCTCATGTACATCTGGTCGACCTCGGCCGCGCCAGGCAGCGTCATTGCCAACCCTCATACGGGCCGCGTTCAGATGATCGTCGTCTCCGGCCAACCCGGCGATGCAGGCCAGTGGCAAACGCTCCGTCGCAACGTCGCTCGGGACTATGAGAAAGTCTTTCACGAGCCGCCAGGACGGATCACCGGCTACGGCCTGCTCACAGATACCGACAACACCGGCACTACGACACGGGCATGGTATGGAGACATCCGGTTTCTGCCAGGGCCGTGATCCACTGGAAGTTCCCGGCTAGTCCGGCTTCATGATGTCCATATGCCTAGCAGTGTCGGCGCACATGACGATCTGTTCGTCGTGCGATATGCCCTCAGTCAACCGATGGTTGAGTACCTCGTCGAACGTTGCGGCGCATGCGGAAACTGCGCTCGTCGCCCGCCCTTGCGTCCGGCTATAAACGCCGGCGATGAGCCATCGCGCGTGGCATTTGGCGTCAGCTATTGTGTCCTGAGCAGAAGCGTCGGGACCTGCGGCGCCTCATCCCGGAACGGGATATCCTCGTACGAAACCACTCACCGAGACAGGCCAGGTGAACCGCCAGGTCATCCGCCAGGTCATCCGCACCGAATACCGTAGGACCATCGTCCGATTGACCCAGCATCCGCCTGAGGCAGCATGAGATAAAGCGAATCTCGTGTGCAGCCAGGTGAATCAGATTCGAATGCGATGGATGCATGGAGCCGCCCAACTCCATCGGCGTCAGGAGATAGCACGTCGAAGTCGTCGTGAAAAATATTTTCCATTCCGAAGTATTCAATGTCGGTCTCGCACGTTCGACGGGATCCCGCTCCATGATGCGTCTTCGTGACTATCCGTTTCCCGTATTGCCTGCCGCCGTAGGACGTACCGGCCGTCGAGGCGGCAATGCGGACTATTCGATGCACGCTCAAGGGCCGAATAGCCACCAGGAGAATCATCGTGGTTGATCAACCTAAACGGATGAACGTCGTCCAGCTGACGTTCATCGTCACCGTGAACATGATGGGCTCAGGAATCATCATGCTGCCCGCGAACATGGCGAAAGTCGGTGCGATTTCGCTGCTGTCGTGGGTTGTCACGGCAATCGGCTCACTTGCCATTGCCTATGGCTTCGCGGAAGCGGGACTGCTCAATCAGCGGGCGGGCGGCATGGCCGCCTACGCTGAGGAAGCCTACGGCAAGGACGGCTACTTTCAGGTCTTCCTTCTGTACTTCCTCTCGATCGCCATTGCAAATGTGGCCGTCGCCAGCTCGGCGCTCGGCTATCTTGCCGCCTTCTTCCCGGTGCTCATCTCCTCTCCGGGCGCTACGTGTCTGGGTGTGATCGGTCTCCTCTGGCTGACCACGTTTGCCAATTTCGGCGGACCGAAGCTGACGGGACGCATCGGCTCCGTGACGGTCTGGGGCGTTATCCTGCCCGTAGGATTTATATCGGTGGCAGGCTGGTTCTGGTTTCACAGCGCGACATTCGCGGCCGCGTGGAATCCGAATGGACTGCGCCTCACCGAGGGTATGGGTTCGAGCATCGCGCTTACCCTGTGGGCGTTCCTCGGCATGGAGTCGGCCGTACAGAACTCGTCAGCTGTCGAGAATCCGAAGCGCGATGTTCCGCTGGCATGCATGTTCGGCACCCTGGGCGCGGCCGTCATCTACATCCTCTCTACGGCTGTGATCCAGGGCATCGTGCCGAACGCGGACCTCGCCAGTTCGACCGGACCGTTCGGTCTCGCCTTTGCACGGATGTTCAATCCCACAGTGGGCTCCATCGTCATGGCTCTCGCCGCCATGGCGTGCGTCGGCTCCCTGCTCGGCTGGCAGTTCACGCTTGCGCAGACAGCCAAGGATGCAGCGGACAGCAGCATGTTCCCCGCTGTCTTTGGCAAGGCGAACCGCTCCGGGGCGCCCATTGCGGGCATGATGATCATGGGCGTCCTGCAGTCGTTGATGGCCTTATCCACGATCTCGCCGAACTTGAGCGAACAGTTCGCAGCGCTCGTCAACCTCGCCGTTGTGACCAACGTGATTCCCTACGTCATTTCACTCTCGGCCCTGTTTGTGATGATGCGCAACGCGGGCACACATGCGGCAAAGTACAGGGTCAATGCGGCAGTGACAACCGTCGCGCTCGCGTATTCTGTCTACGCGATCTACGCCTCGGGCAAGGACGCTGTGCTGGGCGGCATGCTGGTCATGGCAATTGGGTACGCGGTCTACGGCTTCGCGGCGACCCGCTACACCCCGTCGTCGTCCACGGGACGCACGGCTACGGATTCTGCGGCCGCAGCCTTGATCATCGGCATTCTCGCGCTGACAGCCTTCGTGCCACAGCCCGTGCGTGCGCAGGAACCGGCGACAGGCGCGACGCTTCTGCGCATCAAACACTCGGGCAGCGTCTCGATGGGCTACCTCAGCAACGCGCGTCCGTATGCCTACAGGGATGACACTGGACAGGTCACAGGCTACACGGTTGTGCTGTGCCAGAAGATTGCAGAAGCGATCCGCAATGAGCTTGCGATGGCCACGCTCAAGATACAGTGGGTTCCACTCTCCCCCGGTGACGACGTTCGCGCGCTCACCGAGCGGCGAATCGACCTGCTTTGCGGAGCACCCGATACGCTCGCGGCCAGGCAGAGCATGAGCTTCTCCATCCCTGTGTATCCGGGCGGCATCGGGGCGGTGCTGCGCACGGACGCACCGGCAGGGCTGCGCGAGATTCTCTCGGGCGACGGCCCATCGCACCCGATCTGGCGCGCCTCACCTGCCCAACTGCTGTCCCGACAAACGGTTTCGGTCATCGAAGGCTCGCCGGCGCAGCGCTGGCTTGCTGACAAACTCAGCGGCTTCTCGATTCCGGCGACCGTCGTTCCTGTCTCCTCCGTGCAGGCGGGCGTGCAGAAAGTCATAGACCGCCAGGCGAATGTCTTTTTCGCCGATCGCGCATTGCTGTTCGCGATTGCGCACGACAGTGCCTCCTCCAACGACCTTGTCGTTCTCGATCGTCGCTTTACGGCGACTTCTGTGGCGATCGGAATGGCGCGTGGAGAAGACGACCTGCGGCTGCTGGTAGACCGCACGTTGAGCAATCTGTTCAGATCTCAGGAGTTCGCCAGTGTGTACGAAAAATGGTTCTCCAAGCCTGACGCCGATACGCGCACTTTCTTCCGTTGGGCTGCACTGCCAGAATGAATAGCCTGCGCGACGCCGAGCCGCCGATCAAGCCAGTCCTTCTCGTGTGAGGTCGACGTCAGGCCCGCTCCCGCGGCGATCCGCTTCACACGCCAGAGATGCCAAGACGCATTCCGGTCAGAAGGAATGGCGAATGCCGATCATGCCTGCGGCAGTATTTTTTCCAACCGCAACGGGTTGACCGTACACGAGCGTCTGGTTCATCGTCCCCCGATTGGCAACGTAACCGGCCTGCCCGTACAGCGTCGTGGTCTTGGAAAGACTGTAGTCAGCCCCGAGCACATAGGAGGTCGACTGGTTCTGGCTGTGCTTTTCGTCCTTCACGTAGTAAATGCCGGAAGTCACTTCAAAAGACGGCGAAAAGCGGTAGCCAAGGCCTCCCGTCCACATGTTGAAATCACCCGATGCGATACCCGCTGCGAGGTTGCCGTTCGGATTCGCCGGGTTGCGCCCATTGCTGAACGAGCCGGAAGCCGACAAACCGTGCCACGTGTACTTTGCGCCCAGGTACACGAAGCGGTTATTGGCCACACCAGTCGCCGGAACCGTCGTGCCCGCATACGTAAACGGACTGGTGTCATGTCCGTTGTAATACACAGCGGCGACATTCAGACCGTAATTCGAATACTTGAGCACGGCGGACTCGCGGGTACCGCCCTGGAAATGCCCCGGCACACCGCCCGGCGCGTACTCGAGTGCGACCGACACGCCATGGAAAGTTGGAGAGTTGTAGACCAGCGCGTTGCTGTCGTACAGCGCACCGATACTGCCGTTCGTGCTGTTCGCAGTCCAGCCTGATTGCTGGTTCATGGTAAGCCATGCCGTGAGGACGCTACCGAAGAACCACGCATTGCGGACATCGGTATCTGCCAACGCGTAGGCCATCGGCGCGAGCTGCCGACCGGCATCCAGCCTACCGAACGGCCCCGACACGCCTACCGTAGCGATCTGGTTGAACATCGCTGGCGAATTGGGCGTGTCGCTCAACTGGAGCTTGCCGGTACCGCTATCGAACGAACCCTGAAGCCGGAAGTTGATCTTGTAGCCTCCTCCAATGTCCTCAGCACCCTTCATTCCAAAGAGGCTTGAATAGATACCTCCATCCTTGAATCGGAATACTTTTCCAAGGTTAGGGTTCTTCGAGGCGACAGGCAGAAAGTTTGCCGCGGACGTGTTCTGCCAAAGTAGGCCCGAGTCAACGGTTCCGTAAAGCGTGACGGACGACTGGGCGTACGCGGACGATGCGAATGCGAGGAGCATTCCCGCCCCCGTAGTTCTCAATTTCATCTGTATTCCTATGTAATAGACCCGGTCACCGGTCAAGAAGTACGTGCGCCAATGACCGCACACCACCATTGAATCTTGCACTAGCAAGTGAATGCTTCAGTGATCGAAGGCAGAGCGAAGGGCCCGCCTTTGGTGCGGATCTCCATAAAGTTGACAATTCAACTATATCAATAACTGAAAGGTATTTGTATGCGCCAGTACGTCGCCAACGCCCGCTTAATTCTTACGGATTGCGGTGGCAGAGGGGCCGCCGGAAATTCGGGCGGCGGCATGCGCCTGGATCAAGCGGTCAGTGGGCCGCGCGTTGGCTGAAGAAAAATTCGGTCGGAGACGTTAGAGAATTAATCGAATTTCTTATGATGTTTATGACGTTAATATTCATGTCGTCGGCATCACGCCGACAAGCTCGACGCCGTCTCGTGCGTCGCAGCGGCGGCTCGGCACGAGATCGCCATTTTTGGACGGCTACAGGACGGGGGAATGGGTGCCTTTGTGGACGCCGCTCGCGGCGCTTGCGTGGCCGGAGGCTGAAGATCCCGTGGCGTCTGTCTTATTCTGGGCGACGCGCCCACGGTCGTGGAAATCCCTAGTCGCCCTATCCGAGTTCACGACTGACAAACGGCTGCAAAAGCCGGCGGTGCACGAGCAACAGTAAAGGCGTGGAAACCATCGAAAGCGCGACGACCAGTGTCACAAGCGACGTCTGGCGCTGATCGATGACGCCTGCAGCCAGTGACGCAGCCATCACCACAAAGGCGAACTCGCCGCCTTGTGATAGCAGAATGGCAAAGTAGGAGCGCTGCGAAGCCGGCACGCCAAATCTGTTTGCCAGAAGCCGCAATGCGATCGTCTTGATGCCTACCAATGCCACGACAAGAACCGCGACACGAACCGGCTCGCGCATCAAAACGCCGAAATCGATTGACATGCCCACTGCAATGAAAAACAAGCCGAGCAACAAGCCCTTGAAGGGGGCCATGTCGACTTCTATCTGGTGCCGGTATTCCGAATCCGCGAGAAGCACACCTGCAATGAAGGCGCCCAACGACATCGAGAGATGAACGGTCTGCATGAGCAATGCAATGCCTACTATCCATAGCAGAGCAAACGCGGTGAAAATTTCTGGGACCGCGATGCTGGTAATCAAACGCAGCACGAAATTAAGCAGGTAGCGACCAGCAAGCGCCACCGCAACAAGCATGACGAGCGCTTTCAAGGCTAACAGCCACCCCGGTTCCTCCGCGGAGACGGCGACCTTCGGTGCGAGCAACGGCAGGAGAGCAATCAGGGGTATTGCCGCCATATCCTGGAACAGCAGAATGCCGAAGCCGGCCCGGCCTGTTGGCATATCCATTAACTTGCGCTCTTGAAGCTCCGACATAACCATTGCGGTGGACGACAGCGAAAGCGCGAGTCCGCCCGTCAAGGCAATGCGCCAGGACAATCCCAACATCACGAAGATTCCCAGCAGCGCCGCGGCACAAACGGTCATCTGCATCGTGCCGTAGCCAAAGATGGTGCGGCGCATTGCCCAAAGCGCGTCAACCCGCATTTCTAGTCCGATGACGAACATCATCAACACGATGCCCAACTCGGAAAAATGGAGAATCGCGTCGATGTCGGTCACCAGCTTCAGCCCCCAGGGGCCGATCATGATGCCCGCCACCAGGTAGCCAAGCACTGCGCCAAAGCCGATGCGGACGGCCAGCGGTACGGCAATCAGCGCCGACGCCAGAAAGATGACCACATCGATCAGCATCTTTGTCATGCGTTGTCCCCAATCAATGCCGGCACATTGCGCCGATTCGCTGCAGCCCCGCTCGGAGAAGCGTGAAAGGCGAGTACCGTCTCCAGATTCTGGAAGTTCGGTCGTGAAATCATAGACGATCTCGTCGTCGACGCGTCCCTGAACGGCCAAGCGCTTGCCGGAACAGCACGGGATGCGTCGAGGCGGAAAGGCCAATTCCCCGGCTCCGCACTGCAACTGGAACAGCATTGGAACGCGCTGTATCTCGCCTCGGGTTTGCACGATGCGTTCAACGCGCGCGCTGAACGCCTTGATGGCAGACCCATGGAATCTGCCATGTCAGATTACTCACCATTGCGCGCCAACGCCGCTTTCGCGGCGTAATGGATACCGCCACCGGGCGGTCACCGTGGCCTCCTGCGCAAGGTGGTGCGCTGTCTCAATGCGGCAAATAGCAGGCGCTCATGCGCGCCGTCGCACGGACACTCAAACGTCTGAAGTACATCAGTAAGCAGCCAGCCCGTCCGCGACGACGAGCGCATACCGGCAGTCGAATGCGGCGGTTGGGCTTGCAGCCTCTATGCAGGCGGCCATCACCATATTGGACTTAAGTCCTATTGCGCAACGCGCGAGTCTGCCAAATATTGCTGGCATGACGACGAATCAGGAGCCCGGTCGGATTAGATTGATCGATATTGCTGCATCGCCAGACGAAGAGGCTTCGCCAGGCTTTGGTTCAATTTTCACCGCCGCTAGCGGTGCCACCATCCTCGCCTCATTTTCCAGACGCTTACGTCGTGGCGATTGAACCGCCTGCCATAGCCGGGCCCTCGACCCGCTCCATCCGTTTGCTTTGCGTTGCTCGTTTCCCGACGAAAATAACGACCAGGTTCCACAAGTGTCATGCCTTCAACATAGCTAACGCATGGATTGCACGCACCACGCCTGCTAATTCCCAGAGGTAGTGAACTCGACCGTAACCCTCGATGGAGGTGATGATGCGCAGACGTTCTGTACTGAAGACAGGTGCCGCCACGCTAACGATCGTGGGGCTGTCGCTGACCAGTTTCCCGGCGACAATGACCGAGGCCGTTGCCGCAGAGTCCGATGCAGCGAAGCGTCACGAAATCGACGCAAAGGTCAACGCGACACTCTCGCGGCTGTACGAGACAGTCAAGGGTTCAAAAGAACTCGTCTCCAAGGCAAATGGTGTACTCGTGTTCCCGGGTGTGATCAAGGCTGGCTTCGTCGCCGGTGGAGAATACGGTCAGGGCGCTTTGCGGGTAGGCGGGAAAACAGTCGGCTACTACAGCACGGCGGCGGGCTCATTCGGCTTGCAGGCAGGTGCCCAATCCAAGGCGGTCATCTTCCTCTTCATGACCCATGATGCGCTTAACGACTTCCGCAACTCGAAAGGCTGGTCAGTCGGCGGCGAAGGATCGGTTGCGCTGTTGAAGGTTGGTGCGAACGGCCAGATCGATACGACAACGGCTACCGCACCGGTTCAAGCCATTGTGATGACTAACGCCGGACTGATGGGTGATGTATCGTTGTCTGGCGCCAAGATATCCCGACTGAAAATCTGAAGTCGCTCGCACGAGCGTAGTTGGCCCATCCCTCGCCATCACGCCTGCGAAAGAGCGCCATCCAGGCACGACGACCAGAAACACGAACACGATTGCCCGCGGGTGCCTCAATGAACCGCATCTTGACGCCGGTGCTAGCCGTCCTCTCCGCGTGTGTATTCGGAGGATGTGCAGGAATGTCGCCAACCGTCGTCGTGCCCGGATATCAGAACCGCGCGGTGACACGTACCGAGGGCGGCGTGCAGGTTTCGACAGCGGCGCTGTCGCCAGAGGAAAGCGCAACGATTTACGGCGTGCCGCTTGCCGACCGGAAAATCCAGCCGGTCTGGATCGAGGTCGAGAATCACGAGGACCGCAGCTACTTTCTCCTGTCGCCAGGCCTCGATCCAAACTTCTTTCCCGCGTCGGAGGCTGCCGACGCATTTGCCGGTGCTGCCTCACTCGACCAGCGCGCCGAACTTGACCGCCGGTTTCGCGCTCTCGCTTTTCATAACCCCGTGCGCCCGGGAGAGAAAGTCGCTGGGTTTGTGCTGACCAATCTCAGCGAAGGTGCAAAGCTCGTACAGATTGACCTCGTCGCAAAGGAGCGCGCCCGCACGTTTTCGATTTTCGTAGCCGTGCCGGGATTCGAAGCCGACTACAAGCGGAGTCAGGTATTCAAACGCGCCGCCGACCCTGGCGAGCCCACTGTGAACTACACGGATGACGCGAGCTTGCGCGCAGCGATCGAAGCCCTGCCGTGTTGCGCGACAAATGAAGACGGCTCGAAGAATGGCGATCCGCTCAACCTGGTAATCGTCGGCGGTCTCGACGACGCTTTTCCCGCACTGGTGCGCCGCGGCTGGAGTCTCACGGAGCAGAAGTGGTCCGGCTCGATCAGACGTATGATCAGCGCTGCACTCTCCGGCGAGCCCTATGTCAACGCGCCCGTGAGTGATCTTTACCTCTTTGGCCGCGCGCAGGACCTTGCGTTGCAAAAGGCACGGGGCGACATTCACCAGCGCAATCACATGCGGCTCTGGCTCAGCAACATGCGCTACCACGACAAGCCCGTCTGGGTGGGGCAGATAAGCCGCGATATCGGCATCCGTCTGACGTGGCACTCTTCAACGTTCACCACTCACAAGATCGACCCCGACGTGGATGAAGCGCGCACCGCGCTAACCGAGGACATGACGTATTCGCAGAATCTCGCAAAGATCGGCCTCGTGACCGGAGTGGGTGCCGCGCACGAAGATGCACCGCGCAAGAACCTCACGACTGATCCCTATTTCACAGATGGCTATCGTGTCGTGCTCGTATTCGACCGCTCGCCGACATCGCTGTCGGATATTGAGGTTTTGCCGTGGATCACGCCGTATAGGGTCATACACGTTACACCCGGGGAGAAGCCATGAGCGTGTCGCTGCCCATGCAGCGTGCACTGGTGTGTGCGGGCGAGCTGGTACTCGCGCTCGCGCTTGCCGGCTGTACGACATGGCACGAGCCGTCTGGGGCCGACGATACGCTGCTGCGTGAGCGCGCGGTCAGCACGATCAATCACGGCGTACGCGTGAGCGCAACCGTGCTCGGCAGTGAGGACAGCAAACGGATCTATGGCGCCGACATCAACAACACGAAAGTCCAGCCGCTATGGGTCGAGGTGCAGAACGGTACGTCGCAGGCGCTATGGCTGTTGCGCTCGGGCACCGACCCGGACTACTTCTCGCCGCACGAGGTCTCCTGGTCCCTGCATACGCTGTTTGACGGTGCAACGAACGCGATCATGGATGCCTATTTCACCGGGCGCGCATTCAGCAACCCGATCGCTCCGGGCGAGACACGGTCGGGCATCCTGTTCACGAACCCGGATCAGGGTATCAAGCTCGCCAATTTCGATCTGTTCGGAAACCAGACGCTGATCCCCTTCTCGCTCTTTCTGCGCGTGCCCGGCGGCACGATGGATCCGAGTCTCGCGCAGATTCCATTCCCTTTTCCCGAAACCGCAATCACCGACTACACGGACCTCGCGTCGCTGCGTATCGCGCTTGAACGTCTGCCCTGCTGCGCCACCGACGCAACCGGGACTGTTCCGGCCGATCCGCTGAACGCCATCGGCATTGGCCAGCTTACCGACATCGGCGCGGCGCTGGTGCGGCGCGACTATCGGCGTGACGCACGGGCGTCCGATCTGGCGCAGCGGGTCTTTGGGCGGGAACCGGATTTCGTGCTGCGCAAGCAGGCCCAGGCGGGTGCGCCAGCGACCTGGATACGCGGATGGCTTGCGCCTATCCGCTATCAGGGACAACTGGTTTATGTCGCGCAGGTTGGCCGCCCAGTAGGTGGGCGCTTCGCACCACACGGCGAATCACGCCCCGCTCTGCACGAAAACGTCGACGAGGCACGCAATTTCCTGATCCAGGACCTGATGTACTCGAGCGGTCTCGACAAGCTTGGATTCGTATACGGTGTTGGCGCGGCGTCGCCAGCCCACCCCAGGACGGCGCTCGACGGCGCGACCTACTATACGGACGGATTGCGCGCTGTCGTGTTCTTTGCAACGCGACCGCGCAGCCTGTCGGATGTCGATTTTCTCGACTGGGTGCCCTATCTGGACAACCGCGAAACCGCTCAACCCGGAGCAACCGGCGATGCGCGCCAGTGAACTAAAACGGATACCCTCGCTCGTCGCATCGAAACGGCGAGTTGTCGTCATCGATGCGTGGCATGGGCTCCGCGTCGCGCTGGCGACGCTGTCCGCTTGTGTTCTGCTCGGCGCATGCGCGACAAAGCCGCTCGTCCCATATTCGACCGATACGCCGCCAATGATCCTCGCGCCCGCAACTCAGGCCGGGATAGCGGACGAGCGAGGGCGCTTTCGGGAGATCTATTGCGCGGTGCTTGCTGCGCGCGGTCCGGGGCTACCTGACTACCGGCCCTGTGAAGACGCGCTGACGCGAGTGGGCACCGAGCCCGCCGGCACCGGCAAGCCGATCGCACTGGGTCAGTCGCGACGACACCTCGTCGCGGCGGTCGTGCCGGGAATCGGCTATGACTGCTTCAAGCCGTGGCTGAATCCGCCCGATACCGTCGTGACGCACCTGCGCCAGTTCGGCTTCGACGCCACGCTGATCGACGTCGATGCGCTTTCGAGCTCCGCCCATAACGCACGCCAGATTCGCGACGCGATCATGGCCATGCCAGAGCCCGATGGCGCACCGCGCATCGTATTAATCGGCTATTCAAAGGGGGCGCCGGACATGCTCGAAGCTCTGGTTGCCTATCCGGAAATCCGAAGCCGCATTGCGGCGGCGGTGAGCGCAGCGGGTGCGATTGGCGGATCGCCGCTTGCCAACGACGCTGAGCAGTACCAGGCGGATCTGCTGCAATATGTTCCGGAGGCGACATGCACTTCGGGCGACGACGGTGCTGTGCAGAGCCTGAGACCGGCGACCCGCAAGATGTGGCTCGCACAGCACCCGCTTCCGGGCGGACTGCGGTACTACTCGATCGTGACATTCCCGCAGCCGGAACGCATCTCGTCTATCCTGAAATCGAGCTACGACAAGCTCTCGCGCGTCGATTCGCGCAACGACAGCCAGCTCATTTTCTACGATGAGGTTATGCCCGGGAGCACGCTTCTCGCCTACGTGAATGCGGACCACTGGGCGCTGGCTGTACCGGTCGCCCGGACGCATCCGACGATCGGTGCGCTTTTCGTGACACAGAACGCTTATCCGCGTGAGGCCCTGGCAGAGGCCATTCTGCGCTTCGTGGAGGAGGATCTGGCGAAGCCCCCCGGGCGGTGAAACGTGTGTGCGCGTGGTTTGGTGGGTTGGCCCATGTCGTTCGGCGCCAAAGGTCGGCTGTGCAGGCAACGATCCGCTGACGAGAGAGCCCTGGATTTCACGCTGGGGAATAATGGGAGGAAAAAATGCTGCGCACGGTAATGCTCGCCGGTCTTCTGATGGTCATGTGCGCCACGTCCCGCTCAGCCACATGGGATTCTATCTATACGTCGTCGCTCGGAACCATAAGTGTAGACCGGTCTGCACTCAGGAAGGAGGGCCCGCTTGTCGACGCGATGCTCCTGATCGTGCTCCGTGAATCAGGGAATCTGTCGGGTACGGTGTATGACAAGCGATCTGTGAAGCTCGTTATCAACTGTGCTACACGGCAGTATTCGATGATGTCCGAATCCCCGTGGTTACACGGCAAGCTGGTGAAGGAATGGCAAGGCGGCCCAAGCGAGGATTTCGACATTGATCCGGACAAGCCATTGGCCGACGCCGCGGATGTACTGTGCGGGAAGGCCTGAATCGATCAGGCAAGCCAACAGCCATGATTCGGTGAGTCTTGTCGGGCCCGGTCTGGCGCCAACGCTTCTCCGGTGCTCCGAAATCCACGAGGGTAGCCGTGAGCGCATGAGTGTGTGTGATCTTTTCCTTCACCCTAGCCAGGACGACCATAGTTCCACGAAGGAATTTCGTGAAACTCGACATGGCGACCTCCACCAGTTCATAACGATCGAACAGGGCGCCCCTGTCTTCGGGTAGCGTCAAGCGGTAGTTGGCGAAGAAACGCCGGACCATCGCGTCGTGAACGTGCGACCTCCGCGTCTCGAATGCGGCGACGTATGCACCGGTGCGTTCCGCCGATAACGGAGTCAATCATGCTGCACAATGTACTGGTCGCCACTCCCGTCATGCTCCTGTGCCTGCTGATGCAGGGCGCGGTCGTAAGCCTCTGCCTGCGCCGCTACGCGCGCTTCAAGCACACGCATAGAGGCAAAGAACCGCTGTGGATCGATGTGCTGCTGTTGTCATCAGTGATGCTGCTGACCTTGCTCTGCAATTTCGCCCAGATGGCGATCTGGGCGGCGCTGTTCATGCTCCTGGGTGAGTTTCCCGATTTCACCACCGCTCTGTATCACTCCGGGGTCAACTTCTCCACGCTCGGCTACGGCGATATCGTCATGTCAAAGCACTGGCGCATGCTTGGCCCGATCGAAGCCGCAAATGGCATCCTCATGTTCGGGGTCTCGACGTCGGTGATGACGGCGGTGGTCCTGGACGTGATCAAGCGCCACGATGCACGGATGCAGCGGGAGTAGCCACAAGTGCGCTGCACAGTCATTGGTTCACCATGCCTATCGAATGCCGAGATTGCCCAACACTCCGTTGTGGCTTCCACTCGCTGATCTGTTGATGGAGAACTACGCACACAATTCGGCTTTCGTTGACGTTGAGCGAATGCGTGGTCAGCGGCCGCTGTGAAACGCTGAGCTGACGAAGAATTGGGGGTAGTCAGGAGACCTCAATCGGGAACAGACACCAGCGAGGCAGACCGACCTGGCGGGCAGACACGACGGCTTGCTGTCCGCGGTCGGGCTCCGCTATGGCAATTTGCAACCGGCGCCGCTCTTTCCCCCACAGCCCGCGACATACCTGTTCGCGGGCGTCCAACATAAAGGCCGTCGAGGTCGGAAGTACGCGCGAGCGGAACATGTGCACGGACCCACCAATCAAGGCATCAGTACATTCATACGTGCGAGCGCGGATATTGGCACAGCCCTTGCGATAAGTCGAGCGAGCATGTGCTGTGCTCATCCAGATCTCACGATCTTTCGTACTCGCATAGCCCGGAGAAACATCATGAAGAGCATTCTCGTCATCGCGGACATTCCGCACAATCCGCTCGCGGAAAATGAGGAAGCCACGCTCACGCACGCACAAATGCAGCGGATCGTCGGCGCACGCAACGTCATCGTCACGGTCGATGGCGGCCCCGCCACTGGGACCGTCAACGATTTCGACATCAACAACGCTATCTGGGAAGGACGGATCGGCGGGACGATGCTCAACTGAAACGCATTCTGGTTTCACCACTGATGTCCCTACGCGCGCGTGCGAGAAGGGACATCGGCATTCATATTGCCGTGCGCTGCCTCGAAGAGCGCCCGAGAATGCGACGTTGTGGAAGGCAAGAGAAGCGTGCCTGTGCTGCTTCCTTTCGTGTCGGGTTCCATTGAAAGCGCCAGGAGACCAAAGAGTTGCCGGACACTTACCATCTCGTGATGAACGATGTCGCGCACTCCGCCGCTCAGGGTCGACCCGAGTCGTTCTCACACCTCGGTATCGGCGTCTCGCTCGTCGGTGATCGGCCACAAGTCAACCGCAAATCGTGCGGTGAGTCGACTCGCCTGCCCGCCTCAATTGTGCTGCGCCTGAGGGCATTCCGCCTCATACCAACGATCGACCTGATGTTGCGCCTCATGTAGATTCTTCGGATAGTGCGGGTCGAACCTTTTTGGGTCGTATCCAGCCTTCCTCAGCGCGGCCAGTTCACTTTGGTTTTGCTCTTTTGTAACGGGCGCGTGGTTCTTGATAGCGGTGAGATCGTGGCATTGCTTTGCGCTCAGATGTGTCGCGCCCTCCGCCGTGCCTCCTGCGGCTATACCGGCGAACGAGATCGTCAACGCGGAAATCATCGGCCAGATCTTCGGCGAGTTCTTCATGTCACGTCCCCTTTCTGTGAGGCAACGCAGTACGAACGCTGATACCAGCGCCGACGTGTCGGCTCATGCGCAGCAATTGGTCTCGACTACCAGAACTCCGCTGCCGCCCCGGAACTGGTGCGTTGCGCGGAGAGCCTCGCCAACTCACTCAATGTGACGGGCGCCAACTCCATCGCGCTTGAAGTGCGCAAGGCGGTCTACCTGCTGCTGCCGATGGACAGCCCGGACTTCGTATGTCGCGGTATCGAGCAATGCCGCGATGGCACTTCACAGGTTGAGCCTGGTCACCTTCGTGCCGGCGAGCAACGCATCCATGGTGTCAATACTGGCGAAAAGGGCAAGTCGGACCTTGGTCTTACGCCGTTGCCAAACTCCCGCACGTCTCCTGAAAGGGCATTGCGGCTTTTACCTCGCGCCCAGTCCCGAATCTCGTATACGCCTGAACTCAACACTGACCTGTCGATTCACGACAACCTACTGGTTGACTCATGCCAGAACGGACGAGCGGTCGGCTGACCGACGCATCTGGGCTGGTTTCCAACTGACGTTCACGAATACATTCAGGCTGCGTCGTTCCGGATCGTCTCGTCGATGTGGAGCGAAGCTTGCTCACTGACGCAGCTTGTACGCGGATTCGACGCACGCCGTCCAGACCATGACTGGTGGCTTCCTCCCGGCTCCCAATCGCTTGAATCGTCGCGAACCTGAGATTTTCCCATGGCACCGGCTATCGGACCAACGTCCTATTTCCGGTAGCAAAAGGCACAGCTATGCTGCGCCTTTGTTCGCATCATTTGCTGTCCGGCAGCGCCGGGCGTATTGCACACTGCCGGATTCCTGGATTGAACCGCCATGAGCAGGCGATCCGCTCACTGGAGGTACTTCTGTTTCAGCGCCGCCGCGTCACTCTGGCGGGCAACTGCGCTCGCGCAAGAACTGGAACCGCGCACCTACTCCCCTTCGCCCGTTGGCACGAACTTTCTCGTCGCCAGTTATGCACACATTAGTGGCGACGTACTCACTGACCCATCTCTGCCGATAGCGGGTGTCAGCGCGCGATTCAACGACGTGTTACTCGGCTATGTGCACACGTTCGCGCTGGCGAATCGTACGGCGTCTATCGGCCTTGCCCTGCCTTTCGTGAGTGGAGACCTGAGCGGACTCGTCATAGGCGCGCCGACGGAAGTTCATCGGGCCGGCATCGGTGACATGCAAATGCGCTTCGCCCTTAACCTGGTTGGCAATCCTGCACTTACCCCAGAGGCGTTTGCAAGCGCAAAACCCATCACTTCACTGGGCGCAAGCCTGACCGTCCAGGCTCCGACGGGCCAATATGTTCCTTCGCACCTCGTGAACGTAGGCAACAACCGTTGGGCGTTCAAGCCAGAGATCGGGCTATCCCAGCCCTGGGGAAACTGGTTCTTCGAGGCCTCGGCCGGCGTCTGGTTATTCACGAACAACAAAGATTTTTTCAACGGCGCGGATAAAAGCCAGGCGCCGCTCACGGTCACACAACTGCACGGTGGCTACAGCTTCCGGCCGGGGCTCTGGCTCGCCGTCGATCTCGGCTATGCGCTCGGCGGCGCCACAAGCGTGAATGGTGTATCAAACAGCAGCGGCCAGGCCAATGCGCGTGGCGGAGTAACGTTCGCGGTCCCACTCGGGCATGGCTGGTCTGCCAAGCTCGCTTACTCGCGCGGCTTCGTCACGCGCGCAGCGGGTGACTACCAGATTGTTACGGTCGCGCTGCAGTATCGCTGGTTCGACCATTGACCGCCGTGCCCGGGATTCATGACCTCGATCAGGTGCGGACCCACTGCGAATTCTCGCGCAGTCGCTTGACAAGCGGACCTGGTTAGCAACATGATTAACCTATCAGCTAATTAACCAATTGGAAAAATAATTGGAAGCGGACTCGCTCAGCATCACGTTTGCCGCGCTGGCTGACCCGACGCGACGCGCCATCCTCGCCAGACTGGCGCAAGGCGAAGCCACGGTTGGCGATTTGGCCGGCCCTTTCGAAATGAGCGCGCCGGCCATCAGCAAGCACCTGCGCGTTCTCGCAAGGGCCGGCCTCATCATTCAAGGGCGCGACCGCCAGTTTCGCCCGTGTCGCATCGCGCCTGCGCCGCTCAAGCAGGCCGCCGACTGGGCACTGCAGTATCGCGCCCTGTGGGAGCAGCGTCTCGACCAGCTCGACAGCTACCTGCAGCAATTGCAACAGAAGCCTGTCAAGGACCCCCACGGAAAGGCTGCCGCGAAAAACACGTCCAAAGTTTCCTCAACCCGAACCAGGAAGACTCGCCGCCATGACTGACAAATTGTCCGCTCCCTTCGTCATCGAGCGCCGCTTCGCCGCGCCGCGCGAACTCGTATACGCCGCGTTGACCGAAGCTGAGCATTTGAGCAAGTGGATGAGCCCGCCCGGGATGGAAATGCCCCACTGCACTGTCGATGCGCGTGTCGGTGGCGTCTTTCACTACGCGATGAAGCCGCGCAACGCGCCTGAGGCTCCGGCGATGTGGGGCAAATGGACGTTCCGCGATTTGACGCCCCCCGAGCGCATCGTCGTCGTCGTGCAGTTTAGTGATGCCGAAGGCGGTGTGACACGACATCCGATGTCGGAGCAATGGCCACTCTATACGCTCTCGACAACCACGCTAAGTGAAATCGAAAGTGGAACGTTGATGCGCCTTGAGTGGCGCGCGCTGGATGCCAGCGAAGCCGAGGAAGCCATCTTCGACGCGTCGCACGCCAGCATGTCTCAAGGTTGGGGCGGAACAATGGACGCGCTCGACAAATACCTCGCGCAACAGCAAGCCGAGCACTGAGTCGAGAGACAAAAAGAAAAGCGCACATTAGGTGCGCCTCTTCCTCTAGTCGTGGCGGAAGAGCGTTCGTGTGGCCCGGTAACGCTCGGTGTCCACGCTGCCGCACCGTTGTCGTGGCGATGCACATATCGAAAAATTCCCCGTGCAGACGGCACAGTGGCTCGCGCACGGCAACGAGTTCGTGCTGATCGCCTCAGGCAGTGCTGATCTCGGAGTACAGCGTCAGCGAGCATGTTGCGTGCGGCGCCGAACAGGCTCGTAATCATACAGACGTGCTTCGAGACGTTCTGCCCCTTCAGTCGCGTCAATGCCCGAGGATCAGAATGATGTGCAGCGCATCAGTGCGAAACGAAAGCACACGCTCGACCACCCTGAACCGCTCCGTGGTGTTGCCGACCTCAAGTTCGATCAGGTCGCCACCTCGCGGGAACGGGTCCCCCGTCTCGTGCACCGCGAGGATCGTTGGACCGTCATAGCCAACAGCTATCTGCTCGCTGGTGAATTCGATTTCGATGATCGTTTTCATGTGCGCCTCGCCGGTCTGAGGTTAAGGAGGTTGGTGCCTCGATTCTCCCACTGGTCGAGGTCTGTGTTTCGCAGCCTGCTCAATGCACCTCACCGTTCGCGGACCTTCAGCTTCGGCGGTGCCTCGCCCGGTTCGGTGCGATACGCGACGCATTCCGTTGGCAGGCGCGTGCGTCCATGCACGTCGCCTTCGCTGTGCAGTCGTCGACGCGAAACCTGTCCGGGAGTCGAATGGCTGCGTACGGATTTGACACGCCCTGGCAATCTCGTTCACATCAACGCACATATCTTGCGCGTAACATCGCAGGTGCGCGCCGTCAGCATGGATCACGCGCTCCCTTTTTACTTCCGGAGGTCCTTCATGAGCATTTTTGGCGATATCGTCAGCAAACTATTTGGCAAGGCGAAACCGGATCAGCCGCCTCCAGCAACCGAGCCCACACCGGACCCTGCAGCGGCACAGGCCGCCGCGCCGGACGCACCGCCGCCCGCTGCGCCGCTGGCCGATGTGGATGTCGCGACAATCATGGATCAGCTAGCCAGCGAGAGTGGGGAAACGCTCAACTGGCGCACGTCCATAGTCGACACGATGAAGGCACTGGGTATCGACAGCAGCCTGGGGCATCGCAAGCAACTGGCGCAGGAGCTGAAGTACGACGGTGACACGGACGACTCCGCGACCATGAATGTGTGGCTGCACAAGCAGCTCATGCAGGCGCTCGCTGCAAACGGTGGAAAGCTGCCGCCCGATCTGGCGGCATAAGCAACGCTGTCCTCTGGCAGAAACGGTCAGCCAACGCCGTCTCCCGCTCGAGCGGCCGTCGACGCCTTACGTTGTCATCGACTCTGGAGCCCATCCGCGTCGTGGGCGCTGTTTTGAGCCGAGGCGAGCCACTGTGTGATGCGGGCCGTCGACCAACCAGGCGTCGTATTTGCACGTGAGGAATAAGGCGTCGGCGCGCCGCGTTAGTGACTATGTCGACGCCTACGTTCGCGGTGAATCGCGCGATGCACCCGCAATGTATCCGCATGTCCGGGGACGTCGGTAACAACGCGGCTAGTGCCTCGCTGGAATGAGTGCATTCCAGTTGCGGCGCGCCATTCTCGCACTTGCCCGCGTCGCAGCCGATGGAGCGGTGAGCGTTGCGCTCGTTCCGGTCCCGCTTGAAATCGAGTCAGGAAGGCCTGTGTGACTGTTCTGGAAAGCGTCACGTATGCTTGACGCTATAGTTAGTATGCTCGACAAGCCGGCGGGAGCGGAGTCAAACTTCTGCGGATAAACCGGTTATGACCTCCGGCCCGGTCCACGCGGACCAGCAGACCTCAAATGCGCACTCGACTTTCAAGGGCAACATGAAAAAGATTAACGTAGACGCCGGCCCATTCCGCTTCGTCGGCCGACTGGAAGAAGAAAGGGCGCCGCGCACCTGCCAGCGCTTCCTCGAATTGCTGCCGTTCAGGAACAAGGTGATTCATTCCCGCTGGAGCGGAGAAGCCGTATGGATTCCGCTGGGCGATTTCGATACTGGCCTCACGTTTGAAAATCACACTAGCCACGCGTCACGCGGGGATATCCTTCTGTATCCCGGAGGATTCAGCGAGACTGAATTCCTGTTTGTCTATGGCAGCTCGATCTTTGCGAGCAAAATGGGCCAGCTTGCCGGCAACCACTTCTTTACGTTGCTCGAAGGCCATGAGCATCTTGAGGCATTCGGCAAACTCGTCCTGTGGGAGGGCGCGCAGGACATCGTGTTTTCTCTGGCGGACGATTAACGGATCATCGATGAAGCCGTGAGCCACGTTCTCAGCAATCGGTGAAGACAGGAAGCTGATGCAGCGTCGCGCGATTCATGTGATGTTCGAGCGGCACGCTCGCGGCGACTCAGCCTAGACGAGAAGATATCTCGGGTCGTATCTTTAGTGCTCGAGGCTCAAAATCCCTCATCGCCTTGTTGCCTTGCGTGCGCCAGGCCATATACGCGTGAGCAAGCCCGTCCCTACCCTGTAGCGGCGTCGACACCCGCCAGGGTACGGTGTTCGGCGCCACCATCATTCCTCTCATCATTGTGGGCCGTTTCGGCTGACGGCGTTGCCGTTACGCGCACAACGGCTCGACCTTCGAAGGAGACCACAGCCATGAATCCGCAACCGTTTGTGGTGAAGCCGGGTGACTATCCCCGTACTCTGAACGTTCTTGGCGAAGGGATCACCGTGCTGGCTTCGCGTGAGGCCACGCAGGGCTACGAAATTTTCCTTCAGCAAGGCCCGGAAGGTAGTGGCCCGCCGCCCCACAGTCATGACTGGGATGAGTCGTTCTATGTCATCAAGGGTAGTGTCGAGATCAGTTGCAATGGAACGACTACGACTGCGACGCCGGGGACGCTCGTTCATGTACCGGCTGGCGCGGTTCACAGTTTCACGATGGGCGCAGACGGTTGCGAGATGCTCTCGGTAACGGGACACACGGGCACGGCGTCTTCGCTTTTCACAATGATCGATGCGGAAGTCCCCCCAGGGCCGCCGGATATTCCAAAGCTGCTGGAGATCGCCGCGAAGTGCAATGTGCACGTTGGGGAATGAGGGGACGCCGCGGGCCCTGATTGCAGTACTTTTTCGGAAGCTGCTGCAATTGTGCGGTGGCCGACGTGTGTCTGGTGCGCCCTCTCGTTCCCGCCGATTAATGATGCGCGTGCTCGCATGACCGGGCGCTGGCATGCTCGCGCTCGCGAACGCGTACAAGATCCGCGGACCGGTGGATGGTGATGGCCGCTGAGCGGTCGCCGTAGCGCGGGCGCGGCTTGATGGCGACGACGATGTCGATGTTCCGGTCAACGAGGAGCGTGGCAATCCCAGGCTCCGCGCCCGCCCCCACGTCCCGTCCGACGAGCGAGGTCAGACGATCGAGCGCATCGACCCCATCGCCATGTACCATCACAAGGCCGCCACGCCCTCGGTAAAGTGCCCTGAGCGCGTAGACCGTCTCGGAACCGGAGAGGATCTCATCGATCACCAACCGCTCCGTCGCCAACTTCTGGGCGAGATGGACGGCCTCGACGAAGGCGCTAACGCAACGATCTGGCGCTATGCGCACGGTGACGTGCGGCAACGGGTAGTCGTCGTCGCGACGCGTCATGACGACAGTACGGCCACGCGGCACCGCTGTGGGAGGAGAGGCAAGAGCGCAGGACACGAGCGCTCGCATTAGCGCTCGTTTGTCGGCGCCTGTGGGGCCACATATCACGATGTTGGCGCGCTCGTGGATCGCGGCCTGAAGCTGGGCGACCTGGATAGCGTTCAGGTCGCCGGCCGCCTCCATGGAGGCAAGTGTGCAGACATGGGTGGGATTCATCGCGGTCTCCTCGTTTCGCACTCTCTGTCTGCCTGATTATCGGTCCGTGTTCGACTTGCCGAGCCTGGCCTTAATGCCGCAGGTGCGCCCCCGCCCGAGGAACTCCTGTTCCCGTAACAGCGGCGAAACGGTTTGCTCATAAGCATCAGCCAGGCGCCACTGTGTATCACGTGCCTATGGATTTGCGACGACCGCAGGAATCACCAAACGCGCTGGCGGATTTCGCAATTGCCGCGTCGAGGCACAAGCGGCAGCATGACGTCACATCATGCATCCTCGCCCTTGCCGGTGCCGCTTCAATGCTGCATCGCGACAATGGTGTGCCATCTCATTGACGGTCTTGGCCCTGGGTCGATTCAGATTCTCGAGGAATCGGTTGCTGCAACAGGAGGCGATGATGAACCGCCTGATCTAGCGACGAACTTGAGACGTCGAAGCTGGACTGTGCGGACGTCGCATCCGACGGCGCACCAACGGCTCAACAATTCACGTAATGGTTGAGCCACAGGACCCTTAAAGGCACTTCTGACCTCTGGAGAATTTGATGCATACGCTTTCACATTGGATAGTCATACTGAGCAATTCGTACATGGAATACACGACATGTAACTGGAACGCCACGCACGTTTATCGGCGCACGGTCAGTTACGACAGGGTGATCTGGTGCTGAACGGGGCTGGCAATATCCCGTCCGCGCGGATAGCCGGACGCGCATGCAAAGCGGACGGGTAACCTCGAGGGCAAACAGCGTTTCAGCATAAGCGACACCGTCCTATTTGCAAGGCGCTATGTCGCCGATTCACCGCCCCCAATCACCTGGACGGGATCTCCCACGCATATGCCAAGCTGCGACGCGGCGCTGCCGCGATTCACGGCGATCTCGACGAGCCCGATCGAGTTCTCGTACCAGAAGGCTTGACCGGCCATTGCATCGGAAAAAACCCGGGCATATTCGACATCGGCATCTGCGATGCCCAGCCGTGCAGATCTCGGCACGGTACCCGCCCGCAGCCCCGTCAGTGCATTGCCGTAGTGATCGACGTAAATGACCTCCGCGAGATCGCCCGCATCCAGTTGCACGTGCAAGCCTGTCCTTTCCGCGAGCTTGTCGGGGGGCAACTCGCCGCGGCTGACCCATGCTGCCATCGGGGCGAACAGGTCGCGACCATGAAATGAAGCGGAAAGTGCGGCGGGACGCCATGTAATCCGCCAGGCCCGGGTACGCGCCGCGCGCGCCGCCACGATCGAGAGCAATCCGTTGTCCGGCCCGACGAACCACTGCCCGTCCGCTTGCAGCACGACGGCATCCCGCTCGCTACCCACGCCGGGATCAACCACTGCCAGGAAGACACAGTCCGGCGGATACCACCGCGCAAGCGCCGCGAGCAGATGCGCGCCTGCCTGCGGATCGTAGTTCGGGGCAGTATGCAGCACATCGATAATGGGGGTGCCGGCTGCCGCGTGCCTCAGCAACGCGACCCTCACCTGTCCGACATAGATGTCGTCGGCCCCGAAATCGGTAAAGAGTGCGAGCATCGCATAGCCTCCTTGCAGTCCTGTGCGGCCGCGTCAGTCCGCGTTCATGGCATCGCGATGGTGAGTGACCGCCATGCGCGTGGCTCCTGTTCCGTTCTGGCCGTAGCAAGCCCGGCGAAGCTCGCCTTGCACGGGACAAGTCCCAATTGTAGAACGTCACAGTATCTAGCAGCTCACCCATCATTGTCGCCAGGCGGGTGAGCCCGGATTTCCACGCGGCGCACATCAATCAACAAGAGCACCCCTATGGTCTCCTGTCGCACGGCCAATGCACCACAGCAACCCGCAAACCAGCCAAGGTCGCGTTTGCGGTGAGCGATGTCGCCGGGGCGAATCACTGCGGCGATCGCTCGCTCCAGACTACAGTGTCATCCACCGCATAGAGCTTGCAGGGATCGGTGCTCCGATTCTGACAATTCGCCATTGCAACAGCCATTGGGTTATCGCCACCTTCCGCCCAGGACCATGCGCCCGAGTCTGACACGGCGAACGCACGGCTCGGAAGTTGTTGCAGGAACGTTCTATACGCACGACGGCCCGCATCATCGATGAACGGTACAGCGTCGACCGAGTCGATCGCAGCATAGCCAGTTGCCTCTGGTTTGACCGGATCCGCAACGCGGTACTCGATTCCGGTCGGCAATCCGGCCCGCACCAGAAACGCTTTAACGGGTGGCCACCATATACGCACACCGTCGCGATCTTCGGGAAGGCCATGGGAGTCGTGTTTGTAAACGCCAACGTCAATTATGCGCGCGCTCGCGCCATTGGCGGTGTAGGCGGCGAACATCCTGGGAATCAATGGAGCCGGCCATAGTGAATCGTTAGCGCCGTACAGCCATAACGAAGGCACTCGCGCGTGTTCGCCATACGCGCCATACGCACGCGTCAGATCGCCTTGCCAGTCAGTGCATGCGTTCTGCCTAAGGCCGCCCGAAAAATTGATAAGCGCTCGCACACCGGGGGCAGCATTGGCACCGTATGCTATCGTCGCAAGCCCACCGTGCGAGACCCCAGCCACCACAATACGTTGTGCGTCTACGTATGGCTGCCTCGACATGAAATCGACCGTCGCTGTGATATCTGCGGCCTGCTCCCACCCGTTGCTTAAGACGTCGCAACCATGCTGTGCATATGCGCCGCCCGAATGCGCGAAGCCGCGCCGGTTCGGCGCAACGACGACGTAACCTCGACGGACGAATTCACGTGCGAGCGACAGCGGGTCGCTTCGTGACTGCTCGTGCGGATCGCCCTGGTTCTTGCCGTGATTGAAGACAATCATTGGGAATGGTCCAGGACCATCCGGCTTGTAAATCGATGTCTCCAGCAAGACCTTGCCGGATGCATCGGCTGGTATCCAGACGATTTCTTTGTCGAGGCTTGTGGTGGGCAGGAATGCGTCGCTGCGCCCGGCGCGCGCAACCGGTGGATCAGGATTTGGGCCGCCAGCACTGGCCGATTGCTGGGCGTCGGCGGACTGCGCGAAAAACGCCGAGCATGTACAAGCGAGCACCATCGCCCATACCATATGAACTTTCCGGACTTGCATCTGCTGCGCCTGCCGTGACAAATAATCGAGCCAGTTCTGCCTGCCACGGTGATCGCAAATACCGTTCCCATGCTACGAGGCCGCCGTTTGATCCGGTAAGTGCTGACTGCCAGGCGGCGCGCGTGCAGCGGCCTCGGCGGTCCGCAGATTGTTCGACGCTCTCGTCGCGTCCGGCTGCGGAGGGTGCCTGAAAGTTCTATCATGGTGAATCGTGAGGTCGCCATGACTTATCGGAACTTGAGCGTCGAATGAAGCCGCCACGCAATACCGACTCCGCCCCAGGGGAGTGGTACATCGACACAGCGTGCATCAATTGCGGTGCATCGCGTCACGTCGCGCCTGATCTGATTGTCGAACGAAACGACAAGAGTGTCTTCGTTCGGCAGCCCTTCACGCCCGAAGAGCAGCTTGCTGCGTGGCGTGCGGTGCTCGTATGCCCGACGGCATCGGTACGCAGCGAAACGAAGCTGCCCCGCCCGCACGCCACGATCTTTCCTCAGCAGATCACATCGGGTGTGTGGCGCTGCGGATTCAACTCGCGGTCGTCGTTTGGCGCGCATTCTTATTTTGCCGCGCGTCCCGACGGCAATCTGCTGATCGACTCACCGCGCTATGCGGCGGAACTCGTAAAATGGTTTGACGACGCCGGTGGTATTGCACACATCCTTTTGTCGCATTGTGACGACGTTGCGGACGCCGACAAATACGCACGTCAATTCGGCGCGCGCGTCTGGATTCACCAGGAGGACAGGTCGGCTGCGCCCTATGCTACGGATCTGCTCGACGACCGTTCAGCACCGAGCATTGCGACCGGCGTCCGCGCAATCCCATTGCCCGGACACACTCGGGGTAGCGTCGCTTACCTGCTCGATGATCGCGTGCTCTTCGCGGGTGATTCGCTCGCCTGGAGCCCACGCCAGAGCGACCTCGTCGCATTCAGGGACGCGTGCTGGTACTCATGGACGAAGCTCACCGAATCGCTCGGCAAGCTGGCCGCGTATCGTTTCGAATGGCTGCTTCCGGGTCACGGTTGGCCCACGCACTTGCCGGCCGAGGAAATGCGTGCTCGCTTGCTAGCGTTGGTTGAGCGCATGCGAAAAGATTGAAGTCGCTGGAATCCCTCGTGCCGGTGTCGCGCAAGCATGGCTTCGGGCGTCGACAATGGCATTGTCGACGCCCGGCTGAGCGGCATGACCTCCTCCGACTCGCTTTGTTGTTGCTGGGCGAGTCCGCTTCGCCACGCTCAGGCTTTCAACACCCCGAAGATCTCGCTCAACATCGACTTCGCATCGCCGAACAGCATGCGATTGTTGTCCTTGTAGAAGAGCGGGTTGTCCACGCCGGCATAGCCCGAAGCCATGCTGCGCTTCATCACGATCGACGTCTTCGCCTTCCACACTTCGAGCACCGGCATGCCGGCGATCGGGCTCGCCGGGTCCTCCTGCGCCGCCGGGTTCACGATGTCGTTCGCGCCGATCACCACCGACACGTCGGCCTCCGGGAAATCCGTGTTGATCTCGTCCATCTCCAGCACGATGTCATACGGCACCTTCGCTTCGGCCAGCAGCACGTTCATGTGGCCCGGCATGCGGCCCGCCACCGGGTGGATCGCGAAGCGTACGTCGACGCCCTTTTCACGCAGCAGCTTCGTGAGTTCGAAGACTGTGTGCTGGGCCTGCGCCACGGCCATGCCATACCCGGGCACGATGATCACGCTTTTCGCTTCCCGCAGCAGCTCGGCGGTTTCGGCGGCGCTCACCGCCACCACCTCGCCGGCCGGCTGCGCACTCGCGCCGCCCGCAGTTGCGGGCACGCCCGCGCCACTGCCAAAGCCGCCCGCAATCACGCTGATGAAGTTGCGGTTCATCGCGCGGCACATGATGTACGACAGGATCGCGCCCGACGAGCCCACCAGCGCGCCGATCACGATCAGCAGGTCGTTGCCGAGCATGAAGCCGGTGGCCGCCGCCGCCCAGCCCGAGTAGCTGTTGAGCATCGACACCACCACGGGCATGTCGGCGCCGCCGATCGCCATCACCATGTGCACACCGAACAGCAGCGAGATCACCGTCATCACGACGAGCGGCATCATGCCGTCCTGAATCGTCTCTGCATGCAGGAACACGCGACCGTAGTAAATCACGATCAGCAGCGCGGCCAGGTTCAGCCAGTGCCGTGCCGGCAGCAGCAGCGGTTTGCCGCCGATCTTGCCCGACAGCTTGCCGAACGCAATGACCGAGCCCGCAAAGGTCACTGCACCGATCAGGATGCCTACGTAAATCTCGACTTCGTGAATGGCCTTCTCGGCGCCATCGAACTGCACCGACGTATCGATGTAGCTGGCGAAGCCCACGAGGCACGCCGCCAGGCCGACCAGGCTGTGCATCAGCGCGACCAGTTCGGGCATCTGCGTCATCTGCACCTTCTTCGCGGCGAACAGGCCGACCGCGCCGCCGACGACGAGCGCAGCGACCACGTACGGAATGCCTTCGGCCGACACGCGCGGACCAAGTACGGTGGCCAGCACCGCGATGAGCATGCCGATCATGCCGAGCAGGTTGCCGCGACGCGCGGTCTCGGGATTGGCCAGCCCGCCCAGGCTCAGGATGAAGAGAATCGCCGCGCCGATATAGGAGACGGTAGTCAGGTTGGAAGTCATTGTTATCGTCCCCTTATTTGCGGAACATCGCCAGCATGCGCCGCGTCACCGCGAAACCGCCGAACATGTTGACGGCCGTGAGTGCCAATGCGCCCACCGCCAGGCCCAGGATCAACCCGGACGGGCGGTCGCCCACCGCGGAGCCGCCCAGCGGCGGCGCGACCTGCACCAGCGCACCGATGGCGATGATCGACGAGATCGCGTTGGTCACGCTCATGAGCGGCGTGTGCAGCGACGGCGTGACGTTCCAGATCACCATGTAGCCGATGAAACAGGCCAGTGCGAATACCGTGAAGTGCGACAGGAACGAGGCCGGTGCGTACAGCCCCACCATCAGGAAGGCCAGCGCGCCGATGCCGAACACGATGGCCAGCGACTTCGCCGACATCGGCTCGCTGCTGCCGTGGCCCTTCTTCGGCGCTGCTGCCGCAGCAGCAGCGGCGGGCTGGGGTTTGGGCGCGACGGCCGGTTGCTTGATCGGCGGCGGCGGCCAGGTGATGTTGCCTTCCTTGATGACCGTAAGGCCGCGGATGGCGTCGTCGTCGAAGTCGACGTTGATCGTGCCGTCCTTCGTCTTGCACAGTTCCTCGACCACGCGCAGCAGGTTGTTGCCATACAACGTGGAGGATTGCCTGGCCAGACGCGAGGCGAGATCGGTGTAGCCGACGATGGTCACGCCGTGACGCACCACCGCTTCGCCAGGCACGGTCAACTCGCAGTTGCCGCCCTGCTCCGCTGCCATGTCCACGATCACGCTGCCCGGCTTCATCGACTGCACCATTTCGGCCGTGATGAGCTTCGGAGCCGGCTTGCCCGGAATCAGCGCGGTCGTGATGATGATGTCCGCGTCTTTCGCCTGCTGCGCGTACATCGCGCGCTGCGCCTGCTGGAAGCCCTCGCTCATGACCTTCGCGTAGCCGCCGCCGCCCGAGCCTTCCTCCTCGTAGTCCACCTTGACGAATTCGCCGCCCAGGGACTTGACCTGATCGGCCACCTCGGCGCGCGTGTCGTTGGCGCGCACGATCGCGCCGAGACTGGCCGCGGTGCCGATGGCAGCCAGGCCCGCCACGCCGGCGCCAGCAATGAAGACCTTTGCGGGAGGAACCTTGCCCGCAGCGGTGACCTGACCGTTCAGGAAGCGGCCGAACGCATGGGCTGCCTCGATCACCGCACGGTAGCCGCTGATGCCGGCCATCGAGGTGAGCGCGTCCATTTTCTGCGCGCGTGACAGCGTGCGCGGAAGCGAATCGATGGCCAGGACGGTAGCGTGCCTCGCGGCCAGTTGCTGCATCAGTTCGGGGTTCTGCGCCGGCCACACAAAGCCGATCAGCATGCCGCCCTCGCGCATCTGCGCGACTTCATCGCTACCTGGTGCGCGTACCTTGAAGACGATGTCGCTGCGGGCCCAGAGTTCGGCGGCCGTTGCCATGATCTCGGCACCGGCCGCACGGTAGGCATCGTCGTCAAAGTTCGCACCTGCGCCGGCGCCGCTTTGCACCGCAACCTGGAACCCCAGCTTGATCAGTTTCTCGACCACCTCGGGCACGGTCGCAACGCGCCGCTCTCCGGTGGCTGTCTCCAGAGGAATGCCAATCAGTAATGTCATTTTGTCAATCGATGGTAGTGGCCGTCGCAAGGAACCCGGGCCTGCGCTTCAGGTTTTTCGCAGTAAGGAGCGCAACGCGAGCAATGTCGATATATAAAGTACTACTTATATTTTGAGGTCTCCGATCGCGCACAGAATGCTAGCGCTTCAGCATACGGGCTACCGCCTGGATGAACGTCTTCATTGAGCCTTCAGTCGTTCATCCTGTTCCGCAGATGATAGCGGACCGCCTTACTGCGACAGAACCGCCAAAAACCCTACTGTTTGGCGTCCGATTCGACAGGTACAACTGCCTGGCGGGTCCGTTTGGCAGGTGACGCAGCATCGAGATTGCTTTCAGCAGTCTCCACGGCTTGCCTCGCGGCTTTCGCAGCAGTTTCATACGCCGAATTGGCCGTATCGCTTGCGGTCGTGATGAACGTCTTCAATGCCGCCACTACGGTTTCGCTTCCCGCCGGCGCATTCTTCATGAGCCCGTCGATGAGCGACTGCGCATCGCTCTGGAACTGCTTCCACTGTCCTTCTGCGAGCGCAGCAAATTCGGCCTGGGTGCTGGAGAAGATTTCGGCGACGTGGCGCCAGTACGACTGCACTTTTTCAACAGCAGGTTGAACGAGGATCGACTGTTGTGAAAACGTTTCCTGAGGCTCTTTGGCAGAAAGTGCCTTGACGGCGAATTCCTGATTTTCAGCCAGGGTCGATTTGACCGCCTGCACATTCAGTTCAGCCAGCCTTTCAATGCCTTCAAATCCCTTGTTCAGGAAAACAAACGATAGTTCGACGCCGGCTTTCTGCGCGGCGACGAGTTGCTCCGTCGTTTCAGTGCTCATCAATGGCTCCATGCATGGTGGAAGTGCCTGAATGTCCACACGAGCTCACGGACAACAAGACACAGAACACAGTCGGTGGTGCGATGCAGCAATGCCCATTCTAAGATCGAGTTGCCGCATGTCAATCGTTTGTTCGTGGAAGTTGCTTCATGCCTCGTAAGCACATCGGCAGACGCCTTGTCGGCTTTGGCTTTCAGGCTCATACCAGGTATAAACCCGCACAAAAAATGCGGCCCCATAGCCAAGGCATAAATTCGTATAACAACTGTTTGCAATGCAGCAAAAAGCGGGTTCCGATTCCATTCTTTTCGGTGCACGCCGGCGTACGCCAATCTCCGCACCGTAGCGGCTGGCCATTCGGAGTGGTTTACCATTACGCCTCAGTCCCGGCCCAAAACCTCCATGGAACTCCGGCATCTCCGCTATTTCATCGCCGTCGCCGAGTTGCGCAGCGTACGCGCGGCGTCTGAACAACTTCACGTGACGCAGCCCGCGATCTCCCGGCAAATACAGGACCTCGAAGAGGCCATCGGCGCCGCGTTGTTCGAACGCACGCCACGCGGCCTGGTGCTCACAGCCGCGGGAGAAGCCTACCTGGTGCAAGCAAGGGAGATTCTGGAGCGCGTCGACGCCGCCAATCGCCTCGCGCGCCAGATCGCCTCCGGCTTGCAGGGGCATTTGCGCGTCGGGTTCGTCGAAAACGCGGCATGGAGCGGCATCGTCGCGCGTGCCTTGCGCGAATTCGAACAGGCGGTCCCGCACGTGACACTCGAACTTCAGCCAATGAACACGCCGGAGCAACTCGAATCGATTGCCGCGGGACGGCTCCACGGTGGCTTCTGCTATCGCGTGGGTGTGATGCCCGAAGGGATCGCGAGCACGCCCGTGCTCGAGCAGAATGTCGTGCTGGCTGTCCCCGATGCGTGGTCGCTCGGCAAAACAGGAGCCGTCGCGACTGCCGAGCTTCGCGACAAGCCATTCATCGCGTTTCCGCGACGCGTTTATCCCGCGTACTACGACCGGTTGCTCGCCGCCTGCGCGGAGCGCGGTCTCACGCTCGACATCCGGCAGGAGGCCGGCACCGAAACGGCGATCCTCTCGCTCGTCTCCGCTGGCATGGGAGCCGCAATCGTGAACGCCGCAAATCGAGATCGGCCGCCGGCGCGCGTGCGCTTCGTCGATCTGCAGGATCTCTCGGTGCCGTTGCCGCTCGAATTCTGCTTCGGTGCCAACAGCGCAAATCCCGCTCTGGATCGCTTCGTCGACCAGTTGCGGCAGGCGGCGTCCTGACATGTCACGCCGATGGGAGAAGACCTAGCGGGTGATGCCTTCAAGGCATCACCCGCCGCAGAAAACGGCATTGGGCAGGCGCTTTTGTGTCAGCGATAGTCAGGGCAACCGGGGCGCCGCCTCGATGTCTATGGATCGCACCATGTCCAATCTTCCATCGCTTCTCTCCACTGACGTGGATTTTGAGCGCACGGGCTTTCAGACCGGCACGCTCAGGCTCCCGTGGTCACACGATCGCTCGGCATACGGCCACGTCCCCATTCCCCTTGCGGTGCTCAACGCTGGAACGGGCACAGGTCCCACGGTTCTGCTGACGGGCGGCAACCACGGTGACGAATACGAAGGCCCTGTCGCGCTGATGAAGCTGTTGCAGCGGCTGCCTTCGATGACGATACGCGGCCGCCTCATCGTGATCCCCGCACTGAATTTCCCGGCCTTCATCAACGGCACGCGCACGTCGCCCATCGACCGCGGCAATCTGAACCGGCTTTTCCCTGGCGCACGCAACGGGCAGCCGACCGAGATGATTGCACACTACGTCGAAACGGAGCTGCTGCCGCGGGCCGATATCGTGATTGACTTCCACGCGGGCGGCGCATCGTTCGACCATGCGCCTACGCTTCTCGCGTCGCCGCCTGCAGAGGGCGAGCAGCGTACGCTGTATTTCGACCTTGTCCGCGCGTTCGGCGCGCCGAACACGATGATCATGGATCTGCTCGGCGAAGACCGCACGTTCGCGGCAGCGGCCGAACGCCACGGAAAGCTCTTCCTTTGCGGCGAATTCGGCGGCCATGCAGGCTGCGACGCGGCCAACCTTGCGATTGTCGAAAGCGGACTGCACCGGGTGCTGCACCGGCTTGGATTGGTGCCGGAAGACCATCCATTGCCCGCGGGCGAAACGCGCTTTCTGCGCGTGGAAGGCGCGCGCCACTATGTGTATTCACCGCATGCGGGCGTGTTCGAGCCTGCCTTTGCGCTCGGTGATCGCGTTCGTGAAGGTCAAATCGCGGGCCGGCTCTTCGATCCACACCGCCCGTGGCAAGCGCCACAGGAGATTCGTTTTCATGCAGACGCCACCGTGATGTGCATGCGCACATTCGCGCGCGTGGAACCCGGCGACTGCATCGCATTGCTGGCTGCGGAGACCCGCGCCAATTGAGCACCGGACAACAACAACGGTGCCTGCCCATTCCCCCGACTCATCATGCGGAGACAGATGTATGAGTGCTCACCCTCTTTCGACCCAGCAGGCCGGGCCAGCAGCACGGCCTGCCTCCGGCGACGTACGACCGGCCTACATCGTGGCGCTGTTTTTCATCTGCTTTGCGTTTTCGTATCTCGATCGGCAGATCGTCAGCATTCTCGTGCAGCCGATCAAGCAGTCGCTCACGCTTACCGATACGCAAATCGGCCTGCTACAGGGTCTTTCGTTCACGATGTGCTACGCAACGGCGGGCGTCTTCGTCGCGCGGCTTGTTGATCGAGCCAACCGCGTCAAACTGATTGCGGCTTGCATCGCAATCTGGGCGATCTCGACCATGGCATGCGGCTTCGCTTCGAACTTCCCGGAGTTGCTGGTTGCCCGTGCGGGTACCGCCATTGCCGAAGCAGCGTTGAGCCCGGCGGCCTTGTCGATCTTCAGCGACATCTTTGCGCCGCGCCGTGTGGCGCGCGCGAGCAGCATCTTCATGCTCGGGCCGTATGTGGGCGGCGGTGTTGCGCTGTTCGGCGGCGGCATGCTGCTGTCCGCAGCGCACGGTACCGGCGGCTCATGGCTTGCGGCACACGGCGTGGAACCGTGGCAGGCAGTGTTCATTGCGGTCGGTCTGCCTGGGCTTGCGCTGGCCGCGCTGGTGGCATTCACGATTCGTGAACCGGTGCGCCTCGAGGCGCTCGATCACGCAACACAGACCTCCGACGCCATGCCCTCCCTGCGCGACGTCCTGATCGAACTGTTCGTGCGCAATCGCTTCTGCCTGCCCTATTTCGCGGCTTACGTTGCATTGATCACGCTGTTCTACTCGCACGCCGCGTGGTTTCCGACCTTGCTGATGCGGCATTTCCATCTCGCACCGAAGATGGTTGGCCAGATGGCCGCTCCCGCCTACATGATCGGCGGGACGCTCGGTGTTGTGTGCGCCGGCATGCTCGCAACACGCGTCACTGACGAAAGCACGTTACGCAAGGTGCTGGGCTTTTCCGCCTGCGCGGTGGCGACACTGGTGCCGGCAGCGGTCGCGATGCCGCTCGTTGGCAACAGCACGCTCGCGATTGTGCTCTACGGCATTTGCGCATTCACCGCGAGCATTGCGATGGGTCTTGCACCCGTGCCGTTGCAGATCGCCGTGCCGAACCGCATGCGCGGCCGCTCGCTCGCGCTGCTCGTGTTCATGACCAATGCGATCAGCGGCGGCGTGGGACCTCTGGCAGTCGGCTATCTCAACGAACACCTCGGGCACGGAGGCGATAGCCTCGGCGTGGCGCTGGCCTTGACCGGCGGCTTGTCGGCACTGATCGGCGCGGTGCTCTATGCCGTGGCCATGCGGCGTGTGCCCGTTGCGCCGGTTTCGCGTACGCTGGCTGCACAATGAAACACTTCATGATTGAACATTAAGGAACAACGCCGTGAAAGACACTTCGATTACCTGGCGCGTGGGCGGGGCGACGATCACCCGGGTCGACGAGACGGCGTTCGCGTTGGCTCCCGAGGTTTTGTTCCCCGAATGGACCGCCGAAAGCGAACGCGAACTGGAAACACACTTCGCTACAGCCAGCCTCGATCTCACGAACCGACGCGTACCGTTGAAAACACACTTGTGGGTCGTCGAGATCAGCGGTCTGACCGCCGTCGTCGACACTGGGATCGGCAACGGGAAGACGCGGCCGTTCAGTGCACTGTTCGACAGGCTCGACAACCCTGTGCTCGAGCGTTTCCAGGCAGCCGGTTTCCGGCGCGAGCAAGTGGACTATGTGCTGCTGACGCATCTTCATGTCGATCACGTTGGATGGAACACGCATTGGGAAAATGATCGATGGACGCCTGTTTTCCCTAACGCCACGTACGTATTCAGCCAGCGCGAACACGACTATTTCGCGACGCCTGAAGGGGAGCCGCGGCGCATGGTATTCGAGGACAGCGTGCTGCCCGTCATCGAAGCGCAACAGGCTCGCGTGGTGCCGGACACGGGGGAGGACATCGTCGAAGGCATTCGCTTTCTGCCGACGCCGGGCCACAGCATCGGCCACATGGCGATCGAAATCCGCTCGCAAGGAGAGACGGCGCTGTTCTCCGGCGACGTCATGCATAGTCCGCTACAGGTCTATCGTCCTCAATGGAATTCGACTTTCTGCCTGGACCAGCCACAGGCGCGAGCCTCACGGCAATGGCTGCTCGATCACGCAGCGAAAACAGGTGCGATCGTCTTCCCCGCCCACTTCCCTGAGACTTCAGTTGGAACGGTGCGCAAAGTGCAGCATGGCTTCAATTGGCAATACCTGAACGGCGCGTGACGCATACGCGCGCAATCGTGCGCGATCCGGAAGCCTAGAACGACGGAGGCCATCAAGCGTGACCTCCTGCAATCCCTCCTGCCCGGCGTTGTGCGCATCGTCGTGGGCGCGCACGGGCGCTACGCCACAACCCCGCCCAACGCGCATCAGACAATTTACCTCGCAAACCACGCGAGCCGCGTCGACACGCTGGCCATTCTGGCGGCGCTACCGTCAGACCTCAGGCGAACGTGCGGCCTGCGGCCGCTCGGAACTATTGACGCGACGCCAGCCGTCCGAATGACGGCTCCGCTGCATGGGCAAGTGACAGCAGCTATTTCTTGAGTGGATGCGTCCCCCCCACTGCGGGAAAAAAAGCGTTCCACGCCGCTCGTACGCCTTGTGCGGCGGCAGCCTGCGCGTCCATGTGCTCGCTGTCGGCCGAGTCGCCCGGATCCGCGCTCAGACCACGCCAATGCGTGAACATAAGCACGGGCTGCTCCGTCCAATGCCCGTCGACAAACCGGGAGAATGCCGTATCTCCGGTCGTGAGCCTGACTTCGTACCAGCCCTCCCGGGCCGGCGCATAGTCGTCCAATGGGAACCATCCTGTGGTATCGATTTCCATTTGTGCCCCAGATTCGAAGCCATCACACAGGCAAGAGCGCACGCGGCGTACCTGTTTCCTCCCAGAGACACGCTGCATGCTGCGGCAGCGAATACCGTCATGGTAGGGTCCCGTGGACTGTGTAATCGCCGGCATGACGATAACCATGCTATCCGCGATGATGCCCCTCCTCTCGCGCAACGCTCATAATGTTGTCTCTGGTTGCCATGACTTCACGCGTCGCCAGATTCGCAGTGGCGAGCATTGCCACCCGGGCGCTGACCCGTAGCTTGCGTACGGGCTGTTGAAGACACATTTCGCCGACACGCGGGCGCTATGATTGCCCAGTTATAGCGCGAAGGGAACGGGAGTTCCTCGCAATCGGTCTCACCCGCTGAAGACGACGTCACCCGATCAGAAGACGAAAGCCAATGTGGGCTAGACGAACGCAGGTCCGAAGCGAGTGGCGATGCGCTCAGTCGACTCGAACAGCTCTCTCAGCACGGTGCTCGTGCAAGTTGGCTGCACATACAGGTAAAACGCGACCTCGGGCAAGCGCGGCAAACCGTCTCCCTCGGTCAGCACCCGCATATTCGCGTCGAGCAGTTCAGTGGTCCGCGCGGTGACCCCAAGGCCTGCACTGATCGCGGCCTTGATGCCCGTTAGCGTGCGGGAAATGAAGCTCGTCCTCCAGGGAATGCCGTGCGCGTCGAGTTGGGCAATGGAAAGCTTGCGAAAGAGGCTAAGCTCGTCGGCCATGACGAGGGGCACCGGCTCCCCCGGATTGAACGTGAAATCTTCCGCGCAGATCCATACCATCGGCGACGTGCGCAGCTTCACGCCCGGAAAGGCTTCGTCATAGCGGGTCGAAATCACAAGATCGAGTTCGCCCTCGCGCAACGCGTCCATCAGGAAGGGGCTGCGTCCAACGTTGATCTCCATCTGCAGTCCGGTCGAGAGTTTGGAGAGACGTCTCAGCATGTTCGGCAGGATCGAATCTGCCACGTCGTGCGGCGACCCGATGCGGACTTTCTCGCCCGCGCCCCTCGAATGCGCGAGCTGCACAGCCTCGTCATTGAGCGTGAGGATCCTTTGCGCATAGGCAAGCAGCCTCGATCCATCCGTCGTCATCGTTTTCTGGCGACCGCGCTTTGCGAACAACACACACCCCACTTCCTGTTCGAGCCGCTGCATCTGCTGCGTGATCGCGGACTGGGTACGCCCGACCTGTTCGGCCGCTGAGGCGAACGTTTCGCGCTGGGCAATGGCGACGAACGTGCGCAGTAGATCGATATCGAGGTTTCGCATTCCGGGGTCCAATAGTTCAATGACGCTAATGCTTTCCGGCAGAGAATTAAATTGTTAGCCAAAATTTTGACCGATAAGCTTGCTGTTACTCAAGCAGAATTTATGCAACCGGAAGCTTGCGAGCAGGCTGGCACGGGCTGGCCGCACTCGGGGCGGCATGGCCCGAAGCCGCGCCCGTCATCGCAGAGACTTCCCTTCTGGAGGAGACCCCGCTCAATGTGGCAACAACGACTCGCCGTCCTGACGATCACCATCCTGGCCAGCGTAAGCAGCGTGCATGCGGATGAGCTTGCCGACATCAAGGCTCGCGGCACGCTCGTGTGTGGCACGCAGAACGCCAGCGAACCATATGCCTTTCCGGATCCCTCCACGCGCCAGATCGTTGGTTTCGACGTCGACGTCTGCCGCGCGCTGGCGCTTGGTCTTGGCGTGAAGCTCGATCATCGAACGCTCTCGACGGATGCGCGCATTCCCGAGCTGAAGACGCATCGCGTCGACGTGCTTGCCGCCGCCATGGCCTGGTTGCCCGCCCGCGCCGCACAGGTCGACTACAGCGACCAGTACTACGTCGCCCCCATCCGTGTGCTAGTGCGCGCCGATTCATCGATCCAGAAGCTCGATCAGTTGAGTGGCAAGAAAATCGCCGCGTCCGAAGGGTCGAGTTCGGCAGCGGTGTCAGTCACGCGTCTGCCTGACTCTAACCTGCTGACGTTCCACGATATTCCGTCGGCCTTCCTCGCGCTCCAGCAAGGCAAGGTGGACGGACTGGTCGCCGGCCAGAACATCCTCGCGCGCTTTGCGAACGAAGCGGCGCAAAAGGGTGGCACGCAGTACCGCATGCTGGCAGCCCCCGTCTACGAAGAGCGCTGGGGTGTGGTGATGAACAAGAACGAGCCGGCGTTGATGGCCGAGGTCAACAAGGTCCTCCACGACTACGACAAGTCGAACGGGTTACAGCAGAGCTTCGACAAATGGCTCGGCGCGAAATCGCCATACAAGTTCACGCGCGACTACAAGGTTGAGCCGATCCGGACGCAGTAAGCGCGTGCGCTTCGCGCGAATTGCACAACGTCGTACGGAAGTCGCCAGGGCGGCGCCAGCTTGTGATGTCTTGCCATGCGCGCCGCACCGGTGATGCCCCTCACCGCTTCTAACGACCTGCCCCAGCATGTTCGACTTTTCCTTTCTGCTCGATGACGGCTATCTGCCGTTATTGCGTCACGGCGTGTTCACCACGTTGCAGCTCTTCTTCGTCTCGGGCTTGCTCGCGATCGGCGTGGCAGTCGTGCTCGCCACGCTGCGAGCGCTGCCGGTCAAGGCGTGCAAGGCCTTTGTGATCGCCGTCGTCGAATATCACCGCAACGTGCCGATGCTCGTACAGCTCCTCGTGTGGTATTTCGGCGTGCCGCAACTGCTGCCCGCTCCGATCTTTCACTGGGTCAATGCCGGGAACACCGAGTTCTTCTTCGCTACGATCGCGCTCGCACTCAACTACGGCGCATTCATGTCGGAGGACCTGCGCTCCGGCCTGCGTACGATTCCGTACACCCAGCACGAGGCGGCATGCTCGATCGGCCTCACGTACCTGCAGGCCTTCCGCTATGTGGTCCTGCCGCAGGGTATGCGCGTCGCGCTCCCGGGACTGCTGAACCAGGCGCTGCGGCTCTTCAAGGACAGCTCGCTCGCCATGGCGATCGGCGTGCATGAACTGCTCTACAACACTCGCCAGATCGACAACCTGACGTTTCGCACCTTCGACGTGTTCCTTGTCGCAACGGTCCTCTATCTGATCGGCACGCTCGCGCTCATGGCACTCGCGGATCACTTTGCAAAGCGTCGCACGGCGCCACTCGGGACCTGAGCCATGATCGACATCCTGCACAACTATCTCGCGCTCTTTCTCGTCGGCAACTGGCCGCACGGGCCGCTCGGCGGCGTGGCGATCACCCTCGTCATCGCGGCGCTGGGGCTGGTGGTGTCGTTCCCGATTGCGGTTGCGATCGGTCTCGCGCTCGTCTCGCCGTTGCGCGGATTGCGGCGCGCCGCCACGATCTGGACGCGTCTTATCCGTGGCATTCCGCTACTGATGCTGATTTTCTGGGCCTATTTCGCGGTACCGCTGCTGGTGGGCGCGGAAGTGTCGGCGGTCACGACGGCGGTGTGCGCGATCATCGTCTATGAAAGCGCGTTCCTCGCGCAGATCGTGCGCGCCGGGCTCGAAGGACTGCCGCGCGGCCAAATGGAAGCCGCGCGCTCGAACGGTCTCTCGTGGCTGCAAAGCATGCGCTATGTACAGTTACCGCAGGCGCTCGCCAACATGCTGCCGTCGATCGTCAACCAGTTCGTCTCGATCATCAAGGCGACCTCGCTCGCCTACGTGATCGGCGTGCCCGAACTCACTTACTCGGCGGCGCAGGTCAACACGATCACGCTGACGAGCCCGCTGCAAACTTTCCTCGTGCTCGCTGGTTTCTACTTCATTCTGTGCTTCGCCATCTCGCGCTTCGCGGGGCAGCTGGAGCGCCGCATCGCCCGCCAGCGCGCGGGCCTCGCCTAACTTCGCAGGAGAGAAGCGAACATGACCATGCTTGCCTTCGAAAATGTGCACAAGCACTACGGTCAGCACCATGTGCTAAGGGGCATCGACGCCGTGATCGAACGCGGCGAAGTCGTCGTCGTATGCGGGCCGTCCGGCTCCGGCAAGTCGACGCTGATCCGTACCGTCACGCGGCTCGAAGCCATCGAACAGGGACGCATCCTGTTTGAGGGCCGCGACATCAACGCGCGCGACGTGAAGCTCAACCGGCTGCGCGCCCGTATCGGCTTCGTGTTTCAGAGCTTCAACCTGTTCCAGAACTTGTCGGTTCGCCAGAACCTCATTCTCGGCCCGACGAAAGCGCTCGGCATGTCTCGCGACGAAGCCATCGCGCAGGCCGAAACGCTGCTCGCAAAGGTCGGGCTCGCGCACAAGATCGACGCGATGCCCGCCAATCTCTCAGGAGGCCAGCAGCAGCGCGTGGCGATTGCGCGCGCGCTCGCGATGAAGCCGCCGCTGATGCTGTTCGACGAGCCCACGAGCGCCCTCGACCCGGAGATGGTCCAGGAAGTGCTCCAGGTGATGCGAAGCCTGGCCGACGAAGGCCTGACGATGGTGATCGTCACCCACGAAATGAACTTCGCGCGTGAAGTCTCGAGCCGCGTGTGGTTCATGGACCAGGGCCAGTTGCTCGAAGACGCCCCGCCTGCCCGATTCTTCAACCATCCCGAGCATGAGCGGGCGCGACGCTTCCTGCATGACGTGCATCGTTCGTCGCCGCGCGAACTCGTCGCGCACGGCGACGCCTGATCCGCGCGAGCGCTCATCCCATTTACCTTATCCCCAGACAATTTCGACCCGGAGACCCGTTCATCATGTCCACGCCATCCCTGTCCGCACGACGCGAAGCCGCAGTGGCCGAAGCGATTGCCGCTATGAAGACCGAACTCGCGCCCGCTGGCGAGACCCGCCCGGCGCTGGCCGCCGTGCTCGATCAGGTCAAGTCGCTCGCCGCGCGCCGCGAGCTGTGGCAGGAAGCCGATTTTCCGCCCCCCACCGACGGTGAACTGCAGGCGCGCTACCTGATTCACGAAGATGCCGACCAGACCTACGCGCTCTATCTGAACGTCATGCGCCCCGGCAAAAAGATCACGCCGCACAACCATACGACGTGGGCCTGCATCGCGGCGGTCGACGGCGTCGAGCACAACTACGTCTATCGCCGCACCGACGACGGCACAACACCTGGCGTGGGCTCGGTCGAGGTTACGCAGACGGTCGTGGTCGAACCCGGCCACGGCATCGCGCTCGCCTCAGACGACATTCATGCCGTCGAAATCAAGGGCGAAACACCCATCCGCCATCTGCACATGTACGGCCGCGCGCTCGAAACGCTGACCGAGCGCATCACGTTCGATGTGCAGAACGGCACGTATCAGGTGATGGGCATCGGCGTGAAGACGCGCCGCTAACGCCCCTCCGGCTTTACACATTCTGCACGGCGCCCAGAGCGCGCCGTGTCCAGCGCAGGTCCGCGCGTGGCGCGCCGGACCGAGGCACCGTATTGCTCGCGCAATCGGTGTGGATGCGTTCAACCCTACGCAACGGTAACGCCTTCAACATGACCCCATTGCTCCCTTCGTTTATCGACGCCTCCACGCTCAAAGACTGGCTGCGTGACGGCGCCGAGATTGCGCTTCTCGACGTGCGCGAGCACGGCCAGTATGGCGAAGCGCATCTCTTTCACGCCGTGCCGCTACCCTACAGTCGACTCGAACTCGAGATCGGACGTCTCGTTCCGCGACGCGCGACGCGCGTCGTGCTCTACGACAGCGATGCGACCATCGCGCTCGATGCCGCAGCGCGCCTCTCCGAACTCGGCTATACGGACCTGCACGTGCTCAAGGACGGCGCCGAGGGATGGCAGCGTGCCGGCCATACGTTGTTCGCTGGCGTCAACGTGCCGTCGAAGACGTTCGGCGAGCTGGTCGAGCACGCGTATCAGACTCCGCACATCACGGCTCTCGAACTCGCCGCGAAGCGCGAACGCGGCGAACCGATCGTGATCCTCGATGGCCGCACGCTCGGCGAATATCACAAGATGACGATCCCCTCGTCGGTCTGCTGCCCCAATGGCGAACTCGGCTATCGCATCCGCGAGCTGGTGCCTGACGCAGACACGCCCATCGTCATCAATTGTGCGGGCCGCACGCGCAGCATCATAGGTGCGCAGACGCTGATCAACCTCGGCATATCCAACCCCGTGATGGCGCTCGCCAACGGCACGCAAGGCTGGTACCTCGAAGATCTGCCTCTCGAGCACGGCAGCACGCGCCGCTATCCGGACACGGTGGCGAAAGACACGCTCACGCCGATGATTGACGCCAGCCGCACGCTGGCCGACCGCTTCGCGGTGCCCGAAGTGGACGCTGCGACGTTTGCACAGTGGGCCGGGGATGCGACGCGCACGTTGTATCTGTGCGATGTGCGCACGCCCGAGGAGTTCGCCGCCGGTTCGTTGAGCGGTGCGCAGCACACGCCGGGCGGTCAGTTGATTCAGGCCACGGATCAGTACATCGGCGCGCGTCATGCACGCATCGTGCTGTTCGACAGCGACGGCGTGCGTGCGCCGATCGTCGCGAGCTGGCTCCGGCAGCTAGGGCATGACGCGTACGTGCTGCCCGACGCGTTCGCGAGCGGGGCGTCGCTGCCGGCGCTACCGTCTGCGGTACATACGTCTCTCGCGGAAATCGGCGCACCCGCGCTTGCTGACGCACTGGCGCAGGGCCGCACGAAAGTGATCGACTTGCGCCCAAGCCAGAGTTACCGTAAGGCGCACGTACCAGGGTCGCAGTGGGCAATCCGCCCGCGCCTGTCCGACCTGCCCGACCTGCCGGCAGGCCACGACATCGTGCTCGTCGCGGACGAGAGTGGCGTGGCCGCGCTGTTCGTCGCGGATTGGCGGCGACATCGGCCGCAGGACACGCACCGCTTCATGCTGCTCGCGGGCGGCTTCAGCGCGTGGACGTCGGCCGAGCAAGTCGTTAGCAGCACGCCCGATACGCCGCCTGACGAAGACTGTATCGATTACCTTTTCTTCGTTCACGATCGTCACGACGGCAACAAGGCTGCGGCGCGCCAGTATCTGGCGTGGGAAACCGGCCTGCTCGCCCAACTCGACGCCGACGAACGCAACACGTTTCGTCTGGGCGAACCCTCCGCGACGAAGTGAGCGCCTGGTGTGCGAGCGGCGCTTGCACACCAGGCAAACGAATACCAGCCAATTCCAGCCAATACCCGCCACCCGATTCCAGGTACTCACATTCATGCCCCGCGATTCGCACTCTCCGCGCCTTGCCACCCGTCTCGTCAAAGGCGGCACGTCCACGGTCGTCAACGGCGGCCGCGCGGTCAATCCGCCCGTCGTGCGTGCCTCGACGGCGCTGTTCGAGAGCATGGCCGACTTGAACGATGCGCGCCGCCGCCGCAGCAGCGAGCGCCTGTTCACCTACGGTGCACGCGGTAATCCGACCGGCTTCGCCCTCGAGGATGTTGTGTCCGGTCTCGAGGGAGGCTATCGCACGAGACTTTTTCCAACGGGTCTGGCTGCGATGACGATGGTGTTCCTCGCGTATCTTCACCCCGGCGACCACGTACTGATCTCTGATTGCGTCTATCAACCACTGCGTCACTTCGTCCGAACGTTCCTCGAGCCATGGGGGATCCACGTCACCTATTTCCGTGCTGACGGCACTGATGCCGCTAGCCGCATGACTCCCCGCACCAGGCTCATTTACGTCGAATGTCCGGGTTCGCTGGTTTATGAGCTATGCGATGTGCCAGCGCTTGCCGAGCTGGCACATCGACACGGCGCGCTGCTGGCCGCAGACAACACATGGGGGTCCGGCGTACAGTATCGACCGTTGATGCTGGGTGCGGACATTTCCATCATGGCGGCGACCAAATACCTGAGCGGTCATTCCGATGTGATGATGGGCACGGTAACCACAACCGAAGCCGCCTGGCAGCCCCTCTCGACAATGAGCGACGCGCAGGGCGTTGCCGTCAGCCCCGACGATGCCTACCTCGTGTTGCGCGGCACGCGCACATTAGGCGCCCGGCTGGCGATGCACGAAAAAAACGCGCTCGAGGTCGCACACTGGCTCGCAGCCCAACCCGCTATTTCCCGCGTGTTCTGCCCTGCACTACCGGAACACCCAGGCCACAAGCTGTGGCAGCGCGACTGTGTTGGGACCAACGGGCTGATCTCGTTCGAACTATCTGACGAGTCGCCTGAGACGGCTGCGCGCTTCGTCGACAGGCTATCGCTATTCGGAATCGGCGCGTCATGGGGCGGCTTCGAAAGCCTGGCAACGGTCGTGAATATCGCCGACACAAGGACCTGTGAGGACTGGCGAACCGCTGGGCCAATCGTGCGACTGCACGTCGGACTGGAACACCCGCAGGACCTCATCGACGATCTCGCGCAAAGCCTCAATGCGTTGACCAAAGACCGGGTGTAGCCAGCGGCACCCGGACGCTGCATTGCCAAACGACCTCAATCCCGGCCGACGCCAGTTCGGCCCGCGCGGCGGTCAGCGAACGCGCGAGGAAGCCAGCGGTTCGAAAGAGATGACGGCCCCATCGGCGGCACCAGATTCTCAATGAGAAGTCCAGTCGTGCAGCAAAGCCTCAGCATGAGGCACCGCCAACATGAGCGCAGAAATTCGCGCGTCCTCGCCCCCCATTCGCGAATGCCGGCAACCTGCTTGTCCTGGAAGACTGGGCGGCGACCTCTGCTTTAGTCGCCGCCGTTTGCGCTCACGGCAATGTGATCTTGCGGGTGAATTCGGCCGTCACGTTGGCACTCGTGGCGACGCCGAATAAGGGGTAAATAGTTTTGGGTCCGCTAGCGGCCAGACCCATGTAGTCGCCGAGGAAATGGCCACCCGCTACGGGTGCATTAAGGATGTTGAACGAGGCGTCAGTCAGTTTCCGTTCGTTACCCCAATTGGCGGAGTTCGTGCACGCAGCGGCGGTCGAGCAGAACACCGCGAAATAGTCGCTGCCCTCGAAGCCCACAGGCGTGTTCGTGTCGTTACGAAAGTCGTAGTAGGTCACCACGATCGTATTGCCATCGCCCGACGGCACTATCGCCGGAATGTAAGCCTGCTGACGGCAGGGGTTCGTACCGTTCGGCGGCGTCTTGTTGATCATCACGGGTGCCGACCAGGTCGCCCCGCCGTCATCCGACTCGCTGAAGACGATCCCGACGATCGGAATCGATCCGGTGGGTGTGGTGCAGGTCCCGGACGAAAAGCGGTCGTCCTGCCAGGCAAGATAGATAGCCCCCGAGACCGGGTTCACAGCGACACTGTAGAGAATGGCGGCATCGCGTATCGGCTGACCGCTGTCAGGTGTGACCACGCTACCGGCCGACTGAATATCATTGGTGAACGTCGGCCCCGACCAGTTCGCGCCTTTGTCCGTTGACTTGACATAGCCGATGCTCAGGCCCGTTGGCGTGACGTTGATCGCGGTGAAGAAGTCGAGCAGGGTTCCATCAGGCAACACGCGCACCATGTTGTCGATTGTCTGCGCGTTCGTGCCCGGCTGGTAGATCGGTGCGGCTGTGCTCCATGTCACGCCATTGTCGGTGGACCGTGAGAAGAAGCTCGGGCCGGTGAAACTAAATTTGGAGGTGGGGGCACCACCCGCGCACGGCGGCGTCTTACATATCGGCGCCAGGCCCGCTAATTGGCGCGCGATTTGAACACCATCGTTTAGCGCGAGCAGTTGGGCGCCTTCCTTCGTTGGCGGGAACACGCTCAACTGATCCCAGACCGCATAGACGTATTTGTTCGCGGTCGGATCCGCAGTAAGCGAGTTCTTGTCATTGAGCGCGTGCGGCGAGTTGGTGCGGATCAGCGTAACGGGAGGCTGCCACGTCGCGCCGTGGTCAGCGGAGCGGCTGACCAGCATCCCGCTATTTCGGGCTCCGAAAGGAGTCGTCGGCTGCGCGGGGTCCAGTACCAGAGAGAAGAAGAAGGCCGTTCCGTCTTGCGCAAAATCTACCCAGGGATCGGAAGCTCGCCGGAATTTGCCTCCAGTGCACGCAGTCACGCCAGACGGAATCGAATTGGACCAGGTGCTGCCCGCATCGCTGGAGACGACGCCGACAAGCCCGCGTGATCCGCCGTCGATCCAGCGATCCTGCTGGTGGCCGACGAGTAAGCGAGACGGGTCGGTCGGATCGACCGCAATCCATGGCTCGATCGAGGTCGCAGGATACAGGACGCTGCCGAATGCCGACTGCTGCGCGTTCACATTGTCTGCCGTGCATCCGCCAAACGGGTCGCCTGCAGCTACCTGTACTAGCGAACCCAGCGTTTGCGCATGTGCGCCTGGGCCGATCGAGCACGCCAACGCAATGACGCAACCGCCTGCCATGCGATTAAAGGTAGACCGGGATAAGCGCCTGATATTGATTTTCATTCTGAGCCTCGCGAAAAGGGAAAACGCCTGTGCATTGCCCACCGCAAAACCAACGCTTGCCACCGTCCACCAGGACATGCAGCAATGCATCTACCAAAACACACTAGGTCGCGATAGCCGAATTTGTGTGAAAAATTCATTACGGACTCCGGCTCATCACATGGCGCCCCCGCTTCGATTGGCTTGGTACGAGGATTGCAGAACAACCGTCAAAACATGTATGCGCTTGCAGAAGCATGCCGCTTGATATTCACAGTGCATAACTGCATCGATATTTTATTCGGAATGCTTATTTAATATTGAATCGAAGCGCTCCGCATTGAATAGTTAATTTCGACTTTGGCCGGGTTGTAGATGATTGTGACTTCGATTACAGCTCCGATCTCCACGACCTCGACACATGACCCGCTAGCGACATTTAATCTTGACGGATGAGTGAACACTGAAATCGAAAGCGGTTCCTCGCATCGAGGTCTTTCTATTGTCGGAATCTATTTGAGCCAGTCGCCCCTCTTTAAGGCAACCTGTCAAGCCGGCGGCTGACGTTCGACGGGTTTGGATGACACGTGTGGCCGATATGGGTGCGCAGAGATTGGCATTCTCAGGCTTGCCAGAACATCGGAATCAGTCGTGCGTTGACTTCCGCGCCAAAGACCTCGTATTCGGGCCGCACATCCAACGCTTCACCTCGCTCCAGTTTTTCGGAGATAAAAAGAAGCGTTCCTAGAGGCCCACTGTGATATGTAATACCCTGTCGAATATCGTCGCTGAGTGGTAGTGAGGATACCAACATATCCAGTGGAAGGCCGTTCGGTATGTGCGCGAGCGATAGCATTCCAGTTAGATAGGCTGCCTGGCAAAATTCCGTGTCCATGCCGAGCGCCTTTCCCACCCGTTCCATGAATGTGGCCCGCCGCTGAACCAGTTGCAAGAGGGGATCGATCTTTTCAGGACCGGCGCTGCCATTTCCATACAGCAGGATGCAGCACCAGCGCACAAGCTGTTGGGTTCCTACGCGCGAAACAGCCTGACCGATCGACGTTATCGGCTGGATGGAAGAGCGACTGTATCCGCTGCTATTGGCAAGACGTAGTATCTGCACGACCAGCGACGGTGTCGATTTCAAACTGCTTTCGAGTTGGCCCGTAGTAGCGTCGTTGATCAGCAAATTGAGCACTTGAAATACCGCCGCGAACGCTGGAGGCATTTTTTTTGCAGCGATCAGTTGCGGTCGGGCGAAGAAATATCCCTGAAACAAGTCGCATCCGAGCTTCAGTGCGGCTTCGTGCTCGGTTCGCTCTTCGATTTTTTCCGCGAGCACCAGTTTCTTTTGCTGTTTGAAGTACGAGACAAGATCGGCGAGTTCTCCCTGACGAAGGAAGGGCCAGTCGAGCTTCACCATGTCGACATGAGGCAAGAAGCCGATCAGGGCCGGCGTGATCGAACGAACGTCGTCAAGTGCGATCCGAAATCCGGTCCGCCTGAGTTCGGCGCATCGCATTCCCAGCTCGGGGGTCAATTCTGTATCTTCGAGGACTTCGAGGATGAATCGCTCCGGTGGAAGCATCGCTAGAAAGTCAGAGTGCAAGAAATCGCCCGTGCAATTGATCGCACCATCGGTATCTGCCAGGACTGTGTCAACTCCCAGGTCACCCAAAGTGCGCTCGATGACCGCCGCCGTACGTGCAAATCCGTCGACGACATTGGAATTGCAGGGTGTCGAGTCCCGAAACAGGAGTTCCTGAGCAACTACAGCGCCGGATCGGTCAACAATTGGTTGGCGTGCCAAAAATACGGAGTCTGTCATCTCAAACGCTTTGCAACGTATGCAATGCGGCTCTCAATATGATTATTTATAGTGTCGCGCGTACCGGCCGCTGAATCTTGCGCCACCTTGGCATTTTTGTTGGGCCGTCTAATCAACTTGCGTGACCGCGACGTTGACCTGGTCAAGGTGAACGCATCCGGATGTCGCGCGATACTGTGCGCTGACTCCATGAGCGCGCCCCTGCCGGCGCGGGTCTTCCTCGCCCCGGTCGGCATACGTATTAACGGAAGCGTTAGGCGGTGGCTTTAGGGTGCGCGAACGTACGCAAACGTTGTCCCCGGAATCAAATTTAACTATCGACGTTGCATGTCATATAAATCAAATGCAATGGCACAGGGTTTAGGGCACCCCGGCCGAGACCAGTGATCGACCATGAGAATCGTCGTCACGGGAGGCACCGGCCTTCTCGGCGGTCGCTTGCTCCCCGCACTCGTAGCGGCAGGCCATCAGGTCTTCGCGCTTGTGCGCTCGGCCTCGTCCCGAGAACGGGTGCGGGAGCTGGGCGCTCAGCCCGTCGATGGCGATCTGGAAAGCAGCGCGCCGCGGGGACTGCCCGCGCTCGATGCCGTCGTTCATGCGGCGGCCATGTTTCGCATCTCGGGACCGCGTGCGCCGTTCTTTCAAGTAAATGTGATGGCACCGCCAGATTGCTGGCGGCGGCTGAGCAAGCTGGCGTGGCAAGTTTCGTTCATATCAACAACCGGAATGGCACGATGACATGGTGAAGCGAGAAGCAAAAATCCTCATGCTGAGCGTCAGTGCGGGCGCCGGTCATACCCGGGCCGCCGAGGCACTGCTTGCGTTCGCCCAGGCGCATCCCGCAGGCGTCGTGGCTTCGCACCTCGACGTCATGGATTACGTGCCGGCCACCTTTCGCAAGCTCTATACGGATCTCTATATCGAAGTCGTGACCAGCCAACCCGCGTTATGGGGCTATCTCTACCGCAAGACTGACGAAGCCGATCCGGCCTCGCTGCCGCAGAAAGTCCGGCGAGCCGTGGAGCGGCTCAACTGCCGGGCACTGCTGGCCGCAATTGCGCAGTATCGGCCCGATGCCATTATCTGCACGCATTTCCTGCCAGCGGAACTTTTGTCGCGCGAAATTCGTCACGGCCGGATTCAGACGCCGGTCTGGGTGCAAGTCACCGACTTCGATCTTCACAGCATGTGGGTCGTGCCCGGCATGAGCGGCTACTTCGCCGCCAGTGACGAAATTGCGTGGCGCCTGCGCATGCGCGGCGTGCCCGCCGGGTCGGTAAACGTGAGCGGCATCCCGATCATGCCCGCATTCGGTCAGCCACTCGACCATGTGTCGTGTGCCGCGGAGTTCGGCCTGGATGCGAAACGGCTAACGTTCCTCATGATGTCGGGCGGCACCGGTCTCGCAGGTCTCGAAACGCTGGCCGCGCGGCTGCTGGAAATGAGCGCCGACTTCCAGCTCATTGCACTGGCCGGGCGCAACAAGGCAATGCTCGCGTCGCTTCAGGCGCTAGCGTCACAGTATCCCGAGCGCCTCTTCCCGCAAGGTTTTACGCATCACGTCGAACGTCTGATGGCGTGCGCGGATCTTGCCATTACCAAGCCGGGCGGTCTCACGACTTCCGAGTGCCTCGCGATGCATTTGCCCATGATCGTCACGTCGCCGATACCGGGGCAGGAGGAACGCAATGCCGATTATTTGCTCGAACAGGGCGTGGCACTGAAAGCCGTCGATGTCGACGCACTGCTCTACCGGATACGCGTGCTGCTGGACGACCCAACACGTCTTGCCGGCATGCGCCAGCGCATTGCCCCGCTTGGGCGGTCACTCGCCGGGCGTGTTGTGCTGGACCGTGTGCTCGACTCACTTGCCGGTGGCGAAAGCGGCGTCGAGTCCGGCACCGGGACGTCCACGTGAGCCGCGCCGGCCTCAACCCGGACCTGCGTCTAGCCGCACTGATTGTGTGGGTCCTGCTGCTGGGCTTCTTTTTCGCCAACGTCGAAATCCAGATCGAAGGTAGCGCGGGCTGGGCGGCCAACCTGCCGACGTGGCGCATCGAACATCACTGGCTGCTCGATATCTTCTGGGGCGGTCGCCCAATGACGGGGTATCACGCCTGGGTCTTTCCCTTTATGGCGCTATTCTTCCACCTGCCCCCGCTCTTCAACTGGCGATGGTCCTGGCGCATCGAGGCACGCATCGTCGCCTGCATTATTCTGTTCTGGCTGACGGAAGATTTTCTCTGGTTCGTGCTCAATCCCGCCTACGGCCTCGCGCGTTTTGCACCGGCCTATGTGCCGTGGCATATCCACTGGTTCTGGTTCGCGCCCACCGACTACTGGACCATGAGCACCGCCGCAGTCGTGCTTTTCTTCGTTTCGCGTGTGCGCTGATTGGTCGCGCGGCCCTCGTACAACAAACCCGCACAGGCACGCCACATCGGTAAAATTGAGTCGAAAGATAACCGAAATAAAGGGGGACATCACAAATGAACGGTTTCTTCGTAGTTCACCCGCTCATTCTTCTCGCGAACATCGCGCTTGTGATTATCGGCTTGCACGTTCTCGGTTATGCGGTCGGTGTCCTGAAGATGATAGCGAACGGCAAGTTCGAATAACGCGCAGGTAGTTCAGTCGTGGCGCACTGTCAAATTGAATAGCGTATCCCGATGGCGGAACTCGCCTGCACACTGTGATTCGCGCTGGTCATGAACAATGTATTTTTGCGCAGCCGCTCGTTGAGGATGGCGGCGTCGGCCAGCAATTAGTCTGAACGGCCGTAACGCCATGGACTGCGGACCATCGACTGTCGCTGATGCTCGTCGTCTTGTTTCGTTATCCTCACAGGCGACCGTAGCTGTGCAGCCCCGACAGGAACATGTTCACTCCGAGGAATGCAAAGGTCGTGATCAGCAGACCCGCGAGCGCCCATCGTGCGGCAACATGCCCGCGCAACCCCTTCATCAGCCGCATATGTAGCCAGGCCGCATAGTTCAGCCAAACGATCAGCGCCCAGGTCTCCTTCGGATCCCAGCTCCAGTAACCGCCCCACGCCTGCGCGGCCCACAGCGCGCCGAGAATGGTCGCAATGGTGAAAAACCCAAAGCCGACAGCGATCGACTTGTACATTACGTCGTCGAGCACATCGAGCGCCGGCAGACGGTCCCCCAACACGCCCCGCTCTTTGAGCAGGTAAGCGACGCCGACCATGGCCGAGAGCGCAAAGCTGCCGTAGCCGATGAAGTTGGCCGGCACGTGGATCTTCATCCACCAGCTTTGCAGCGCCGGCACGAGCGGCTGGATCTGCTGCGCGTCGCGCGTGATCGAATACCACGTCAGGAACCCGACTGCCGCGCCGATCACGAGCAGCACGAACGCGCCAAGCGAGCGCGTGTTGTAGTGCTGCTCGTAATACAGGTAAAAGAGTGCCGTGATCAGACAGAACAACACGAACACTTCATACAGATTCGAAATCGGTATATGGCCGACATCCGCACCGATCAGGTACGACTCATACCACCGCGCCATCATGCCGACGAAGCCCATCAACACCGCCGCCCACGTGAGCTTCGTGCCGATCGCGCCGCCGGACTCCGAACGCGAGAGCAGACCGATCCAGTAGAACAGCGTCGCCAGCACGAAAAGCGTGCTCATGCACAGAATGGCCGATTGGCTGGACAGGAAATACTTCAGGAAAAACGTGCTGTCGGCGCGCGCGAGATCGCCCTGATACAGCTGGATTGCGAATAGCGACAGCGCTGCGATCCCGGCGATCAGCAGCCGCACGGGCTTCCAGCGCCAGCCCAGCACGACGAAGGCTGGCCCCGAGCACGCCAGCACCAGCTTGTCGTAGTCGTTCATGTACGCGTGGTAGCGCGACAGAACGAAGCCGGCGCCCGCAACCATCGCGAGGGCGAACAGCCAGTCAAAGGCGTCGAGGCGCCTGAGGAAGGGGCGATCGTCGTACAGCACGCTCCTTTGATCCGCGCTAAACGCGGGCCGAGGCCGATGTATTGCGGCTGGGGCAGGCACCGTTGCATCAGGAGAGGATGAGCCCGGTTTCATGGCATTTACCGTTCAAAGGTGATACGCGACAAGTTCCATGCAGCCTGGCTTGCTCATCGATCGTCTGACGGGCTGGCAGACACCTCCTCTTCCGGCGGAAATACCTCGACGAACGCCGCCACTGCGCGCATGTCGCGGTCCGACATGTTGGCGCACACTGCCTTCATGGCTGCGCCGCGAGGCCGGGTGTCGGTGTGCTGGAAGACCTCGAGCTGCTTCATGACGTAGTCCGCGTGCTGACCCGCGAGCCGGGGAAACTCAATCATCCCCTCGCCATGCTTCCCGTGGCACGCAACGCACGCCGCGACACCTTTGTCAGGCAGTCCCGAATGATAGATCGCCTTGCCTTCGTTAATGAGCGCGGGGTCGCCCGCCACGCCCAGGACCGCGGATTGACTCGAAAAATACGTGGCAAGCTCGTCGATCTGCGTGTCGGTCAAATGGGTAAATCCCCACATGAAGCGCTGCGCGTTCGGGTCGGCTCGCGTATGGCTCTTGAAGTCCGTCAGTTGAGCAACCAGGTATTCCTTTCGCTGCCCGGCAAGCTTCGGAAAGGTGGGCGATATGGAAACGCCGTTCACGCCGTGACAGTTCGAGCACACCTGCAAGGCGATGGTCTTTCCGGGAACCAGCGGGTTGTCGACCTGCCGCGAATGCTCCAGGTCCTGGCAGGCGGACCCCGCCAGCAGCATCCCGATGGAGACGATATGCGCCACTCTGTTCATGTTGCCAACCTCCTTACCGCAGCTTCTGCAGCCCTCTGCCGTGCTCGCGTTCCGCGCAAAGACGTGCTCGCTTCGATACGCCGTGCGGCCCCACCCGCTTGCGCACCGTCCTCGCGGCACAGCGCACGGAAAACAGCGGACGGGACATCACCATGAAGCGGCCCACAGATAGATGAAGAGCGTGTCGTTGTCTCTCGCGTTACGTCCGGCGCCGTCGTAGTTGGACGTGGCGCCGAGAAACTTGGTGTAGTGCGTATACTGGATGCCTATTCGCACACGTTGATTCGGAATCCAGAATATCTCCGGCATCCAGCCCTGCGTGTTCGGATGGAGGTTCGCGCTGGCCGAGTAGGCGGCGCTGTCGGGACTGCCTGTCGTATTGAAGAACGAAAGGCTGACGCCATACTTGGCCTCGTAGACGTACGATGCCTTGAACCTCAGCGAATCGAGATTCCCCGATGTGCTGTCACTGAAGACCAGATTGTTCGGGTCATGGACGTTCTCACGCACGTAGCGAGCTTGCGCGGTGATCGTGTGCGGCTCGAGCAGGTACTCGTACTGAGCGTCCATGCCGTAATCGCGGTAGCGCGTTGCGCCCTGCGTAAAGATCGGAAACTGATTGGCGTCGTTCGGATAGATGTTCACGTTCAAAAGGAACGCCCCGACCATTGCGCTATGGGGGCCCCAGTCTCGCGTCAACGCAATGCGCGCGTACGGGTTGTAGCCGCGCAGATAAGTCTGCGGGTGAGCAGAGTCCCCAGCCTTGTTGCCGTGACTCATGAACGACCAGATGCCGTCGGCCGTGCTGTACGCAGTCAGTTCGGCGTAGACCGTCTTGTTCCAGTACAGGTAGCCGCCAACGCCTGCCACCTGGCTCGCGAGACTTCCTTCGATGACCGGCAGGTTAGGGATCTTGGCAACGGGGCTGATCGTCGACGAAATGTACGGATAGCCCCATGCCGGCGCGGAGTTCCAGACGTCCTGCACGGTCGGATTGTTGTGCACCGTCACGCCGAGGATGAGATCGCTCGCTTCCCCCATGATCCGGTCCACGAAGCGGAAGTCGGTATTGTCGGACCCCCAGTGGCCTTCCCATTTGTTTGTCACGCCATTCTGATGGTCATAGTTCGTATAGGTGAACTGTGTGAAGGCGCCGATCTTGTCGGTGATCTTTCCGGCGAGGAAGATGCTCGCAAAGTCGAAAATCGGCAGACCGTTCTTCGTATTGATGGGATTGCCACTCGCGTCGTTGTTGACCCTCGTCTGGCTCAGGTCGCCGATCGCCATAGCGGCGATTGGGACCGTGCGCTCGCCAAGCGTGTAGCCAGTGAGCTTGAACATTCGCCCATAAGGCGTGAGTTCTGGAAATTGCCCCCCGGCGTGGCAAGCCACACAACTTTGTCCGGTTTGGCGCGCGAAGATCGGCAGCGCGTTTGCGGTGGTCGCCTGCAGCAATGCCAACATTGTGAAGGCGAGTATCCAGCCACCGCGCAGCAAGTTGTGAAATGCTGCATGGCTGACAAGTGCTCTTGTCATGGCTGTTTCTCCTGCGCCGCGTCGCGAAACACATCGCACCGGCGGTGACGGCTTACGTCCGTATTGCCCTGTTCGGCCGAGGTGTGGAAGCGCTTGCAGTTGCTTACTACAACCAATCACGATCAACCTCTCGAACCGCACGCGATGACGTCATTGTGCAAAAGCGAAATCAGAATCGCGATGGGTCAACCCCCTCTTTTTTCGGTAGGTGTGTCGCCAGGTGTCGCCGTGCATCGAAATCACTGTTCGCCGCTTGTGCGTAACATCGAGCGGCATGAATTATTGAGGATCATGAAATGTGACCGTTCAATGGCAGTCCGTCCGCACGCTCGTTCGTACATGCCCTGCTCATTCCCGCGCCCTGTGCCACGTCTTATTGAACATATCGAAGTCCTTACTAATTCCTTCGACGACGTGACGGTGTGTGACGAACCTGACACATCGTCAGGCGCTTCCATTTGACACCTCATACGCGAACGATCAACTCTCGGCGACGGAAAGCGCAGCCACCGCCCAGCCTTGCTTCGTGCGGCTCGTGTCCTGCTTAAACGAGAAGGGGCCTCGAATTATTCCCGACGTGTTGTGCCGCCCACGAGAAGGACGCGGTACTCCAGCTACGAACGCTAGCTATGCCCAACAGCACGCGATGGTCAGTTCAGTGCGACCGAAAGTATTCAAACGTAGTGAGCTATGGAACCTGTCAATGAAGCGTCTTGCCAGCACCGTCGTCGACCGTATAAGCGCCGGCCTCCAAATCGCTAACAACATGCTTTCACTTCACAACCTCAAGGTATCCGAAATAACTCATGGAAAGATGAGCGAAGTTGAGGACGCTCGACTGGGCAGGCGATCGCCTCAAGACACCCGATCCACAGAAGTAGACAAGACGGCTTTAGCCATCCATGTGGGAGCCACCCCAACCAGTTGGAAAAACAGCCTTGACGATCGGACATCATTTCCAGGCGTATTGCTCGAATCTTCGCGTTGACGTGGCAGTCACCGCTGCGTTGACATCAGCCTTACGATCTCACGAAGAAGATAGTTTGCGGCCGGACCCAGTCGCCTTCCGACTCGTGTCGTGACGTAGCGATCGAACGTCCGAGCGATTGGGTGGTCAATCGGTACAGCCTTGACTTGCCCAGCGGCAATCCGCTCTTGCGCAGCACGACGGGTCATGAACGCCACTGCCAGGTTTTGCGCCGCTATAGCCGCGGCAGTCGAGAACAGGTCGCAGCGGAATGCTGGCACATAGGTGCGTCCAATATCGGCAAGGATCGCGTCGATATATGTTTGCAGCCCGAAGTCCGGTGGCATGAACACCAACCGCTCATTGCTCAACTCTTGCATAGACACAGACTTGCGCGTCGACATTCGATGATCGACAGAGAAGATCGCGCACAACGGCTCGCTCTGGAATAGCCGTGAATTCAGAGTGGGATCCGTCGAGGCGCCGATGGATACGCCGATATCGACCTCGTCCTCGCGAACCATGGAGAGCAGTTCACGCAGCCGGCCCGTGCGTAATTCCACCACGATGTTCGGGTATTTGACGTGGAATTGCTTCAGGACAACGGCGACCAGGTTCGTCACGATGCCTTCGCCGACAGCAAGCGTGACCTGACCTCTGCGCAGACTACGGTACTCGTCGAGTTGAGCACGAAATCGTCGCGCCTGTCGATCCCGCTCCCGGAAATACTCAACTGCCATCTGCCCGGCTTCGGTCAATTCCATTTTTCGCCCTCGCCGTGACACGAGCGATAACCGCAACTCACGCTCGGCAAGGGAGACCTGGCGGCTGATCGTAGAGACGTTGACGCCAAGACCAACCGCCGCCTGACGCATTCCCCCATACGTTGAGATTGCGACGAGGTACTGAAGTACGCGCTCCGAAAGCTCACGTTCGATCGATTCCATTCCGGCAACTCCCACTGTTGTCTTTGATGCAACATTTTGGTCGTGTCGGGAGCAACTTTCCATCCGGAAGTTCGCCGATACTGCGACCCATACTGGATACGGACGGTGGGCACGGCCCAAGCCAGACAGATTGGACGACAACCCGTCATCACGGAGCGAGGAGAAGGCATGAGCGACCAGAAGCTGGCACCGGCGGAAGCCGAGCCAGGCGCGATTGGAGAAGACCGATCGGAGGGGACGAGCACCCCGAGGGACCCGATTAACCCTTATGTACTGCTCTTTTTCATGCTGATTGCGGCGGCGGCGGCGACATGGGTGGCACCTGCGGGCGAGTTCACCCGCACCGTCACAAACGGCGTCAGCTTTGTCGTCCCCAACAGCCTGAAATGGATGCCGCAGCACGGCGTGCTGCCGGGTTCCGTGTTTGTCGCCCTGGCTGAGGGCATGATCAAATCTGCCCCAATCATCTTTCTTATCCTGTTCACGGGCGGCGCGCTCGCGGTCCTTGAAGCGACCGGCGCCATCCGTAGCACGCTGAACGTGATCGTCAGGCGCGACGCTTCGAGCGAACTCACCACGATCGTCATCGTCTGTGCGGTGTTCTCGTTTCTTGGCACACTGGGTGTGGTGAATAACTCCGTCGTCGCCTTCGTTCCCATTGGCCTGCTGCTTGCGGAGTCAATGGGGCTGCCACGGGAATTCGGGGCAGGCATGATCTACCTGGGCACGTATTCCGGCTTCAACACGGCAATCCTCAATCCGGTAACCACAGGGTTGTCACAGCGTCTGGCTGGCCTGCCAATGTTTTCCGGGATGTCGTTTCGCGTTGTGGTGTATCTAGTCTTCGTGTTTGCCACAGCCATCTTCCTCGTTGCTCGCACCCGTGCATACCGACTGTCTGGCGAAGCTAGAGCCGCCATGTGTGCAGCAGACGAGGCACATCGATCCTCGGCAGAACGCGTCAGCGCTCGCCACCTGGTCGTCGTCGGTATCCTGGTTGTTTGCCTCTCGGTTTTCGTCTATGGCGCGTCATCGAGGCACTGGGCGGAGACAGAGATGATCGCAACTTTTCTCGTCATCGCAATCGCGTCCGGAATAGTCGGCGGCATTGCGCCCAGCAAGCTTGCGGATACATTCTTGTCCGGATGCGCACGGCTGATTCACGGCGCGCTAATCGTTGGCGCAGCGCAGTCCGTTTCGATTGTCCTAAGTAGTGGCAAGATCCTTGATCCCATCATCAACATGCTCGCGGGAATCCTCGCACCGCTCAGCCCGACGTTGGCAGCGACTGGTATGTTCCTGAGTGCGGCCTTGATGCACGTGGGGATATCGTCGGGATCCGGCGAGTCTGCGGTACTGATCCCGATTTTCGCCCCGCTCGGAGACGCGCTGCACCTGACACGGCAGGTTTCGGTTCAAGCGGTGCTGCTTGGCGAAGGCTTCGTCAATTGCTTTAACCCGACCTCCGGCGTCTTGATGGCCGTTCTCGCGACGTCCGGCATCCCCTACTCACGCTGGGTACGCTTTGTTGCTCCCCTTCTGCTTGCGTGGTTTGTGATCTGCATCGCCGCCATTGCGATCGCGGTTGCCATCCACTGGGGACCTTTTTGACAGACCTTTTTTCCGCTTGCCATGTTACTACCCGACCTGAGCACCATCGCTGACTTTGAGCCGCTGGAAAGCGACCTTCGCCGCTTGCGCTACGCCTTGCACTGCTGCCCCGAACTGGCGTTCGAAGAGACCCAGACCGCGGCAATGGTCGCAAGCCGGCTAACAGAGTACGGATATGCCGTTGAGACGGGCATCGCCGGCACAGGTGTCGTCGGAACGTTACGGCTCGGAACCGGTGCGCGTAGCATCGGTATCCGCGCGGACATGGACGGACTCCCGATCGAGGAACTCAATACCTTCGACCACAAGAGTCAATTTCCCGGAAGAATGCACGCGTGCGGTCATGATGGACATACCGCGATGCTTCTTGGCGCAGCACGCCACCTCGCGCAGCGACAGCGCTTTGATGGCACGCTGCATCTGATCTTCCAGCCCGCCGAGGAGCGAGGGTTTGACAGCGGTGCCAAACGCATGGTGGAGCAAGGGCTTTTCAAGCGTTTCCCATGTGACGCAGTGTTCGCCATGCATAACCATCCCGGCCGTGCAACGGGTACCTTCATGTTTCGCAGAGGCGCGTTCATGGCTGCAGGCGACCGGGTCTTCATCAAGATCATCGGAAAAGGCGGACATGCCGCCCGCCCACATCTGGCCAACGACCCAATCGTTGCAGCAGGCAGCATCGTGATGGGCCTTCAGACAGTCGTCTCGCGCAACATCGACCCGGCAAAGCCAGCCGTGGTCACGATCGGGAAAATCGCGGGCGGATCTGCGCCCAACGTCATCCCGGGCGAGGTCGAGTTGAGCATCAGCGTTCGTTCCTTCGATGAAGAGGTTCGAAGCCTCTTGAGAGAACGGATCACTAAGCTCGTACATGCACAGGCCAATAGCTTTGGAGTCACCGCCGAAATTGATTATGTGGAAGGTTATCCGGTCGTGACGAACGCCGAGGCAGAAACGGATCTCGCGATTCAGGTCGCCCGCGAGTTGGTCGGGGAGGCGAACGTCACGGAAAACATGGAGCAATTGATGGGTAGCGAGGATTTCGCATACATGTTGCAGGAGTGCCCCGGGACGTTCCTGCGCATTGGAAATGGTCCACATGAAGGTGGAAAGACGCTCCATAGCGCAACCTACGACTTCAACGACGAGAACCTGATCGTCGGTTCTGCGTTTTGGGCCAGACTGGTCGAACGCTATTTGCAGGCCGGGAATTTCTCCGCCTGAATCTCGGTACGTTTACTTCGAGGGCCGCTGGGCACCGGCGCAGAGGCCGTGCGCCGTGTCCTGCACAAGAATTCGGACCCCAGATAGCGAGCAATGTGTCCGTTTTGACACCTGCAGCCGTTGCTCGTGAACATTCGCCAGATGACCTACATGGGTCGATCACGGCCGAACACGTCAGGCGATAGACGGCCACAATCGCGGTTCCGGTCGCATAACCATTTAGCAGTTCTGAATGCAGTCTTGCCCTCGGCCTCCCAAGTCGGCCAACAGCACATTCAGATTTCACGACAGTCGTTTTGATTGGATAGACGGTGCTCCTTGCGCAGAGACGACGAGCATCGAAACGCGCAATACGTCCTTCCGCGCCATCTGCAAAAGAGGACATAAAAACAGGACATAAGCTGGCCGCCTCAGGCTTTCGCCACCACCCTCACATCGGGCCGCGCGTCTAGCACGGGACATCACCGGATGCGCCGTCAAAGCGGGCGCGCGCGGCATGGATCTCGGGATAACGACGATCCGCCCAATCGATGAGTGCCGCCATCGGGTCCAACAGGGATTGCCCTAGCGGGGCCAGACGATATTCGACGCTTGGCGGGCTGGTGGGAAAAACATGGCGGGTGATGAGTCCATCGCGCTCCAGATCGCGGAGTGTCTGGGTAAGCATGCGCTTGGAAATGTCCGGGATGGCTCGGTGAAGCTCACTGAAGCGCTGCGATCGCGTCGCAAGCTCCATGATCATCAGCATGCTCCATTTGTCGCCGATGCGGTCAAGCACGTCGCGGATCGCGCAGTGTGCGGGCTGGGTGTCGCTCAATTCACGTTGATATCGGCTGAATCTCTCGATCGCATTCTGCGCGGTAGTCATTCGGGTTCCCCTTAACTCTTCTGGTAACAAAAAACTGCCTCCTTCCGGCGCGAGGCATCGGTCTCTATGATAGACCTGCCCTCAACAAAAGACCGTTTGCAGGTGAGCTCTGATGGGCCCGTCTTCTGTACCAGACTCCGGAGCATATCCGGGCCGGTGCGTGGTGGAGTCGCAGGTTGAAACCCATGACTCCCATATCACCGCATGCAGCCGCAGAAATGTCGGCGTTTAAGGGCCAAACTAATCTATGGAGAAACACATGTTTTTGGTAATGGGAATGACAGGACGCGTAGGCGGCGCAACGGCCCAACATCTGCTGGCGCAAGGCAGGAAAGTACGGGCGCTGGTTCGCAATCGCGAGAAGGCGGCGAATTGGGCCGATCAAGGAGTAGAACTCGTTGACGGCGACTGGAATGACGCGGCCTCCGTAGAGAGGGCGCTCGAAGGGGTCGAAGGTGCATTTGTCATGTTGCCAGCTGTCTGGGCACCCTCGCCTGATTTCAGGGAAGCAAAGAGCGTCATCGCGAACTATGTCGAGGCGCTAACCAGAGGAGCGCCGCCGCGGGTGGTTGTGCTTTCGTCGATGGGCGCAAACAGAACCAGTGGACTGGGAATGATCACGGCCCTTTCGCTTCTTGAACAAGGACTGCGCCACCTGACGTTGCCGCTCGCCTATGTGCGAGCCGGCGGGTTTTTCGAAAACTTCCTTTACGGCTTGGACGTCGCCCAGGGCGGCACGCTACCCGTCTACTACAACCCGACGAGCCGGAAGTCGACCATGGTCGCGACCGACGACATCGGCGCCGAGGTGGCGACGCTGCTGACCGGGCCGGCGTGGTCCGGGAATCGCGTCGTCGAGCTTGGCTCGATGGTCAGCGCGGATGAAGTCGCGGACCAGCTGGGCGAAGTCTTGCAGCGCGACGTGAAGGCCTTTGCCATCCCGCGGGCCGGGTGGCCAGCAGCGTTCGAACAGTTCGGCATCCCGAAGGGCCAGACCGGACCGGCCGAAGCGATGTTCGACGCCGTCAACGCGGGCTGGATGGACCTCGGCGTCGCGGGTACGGAGCACGTCGCTGGCACGACGTCCCCTCGCGATGTCTTTGCAGCGGCCCACAAGGCCACTACGCCGTGAACAGCGGAGATCGGCCGGCTCGTCGACCCGGCGGCCACACTGTTCCTCGGCAGCTCCCTCATCAGTGAAGGTAGAACGAATGTCCAAGATCTCCTGGCGCCAGGTATTACCTTTGGTCCTTGCCGCATTTTTTGTCGTGGGATCGCTCAGCAACATCGTCGCCCCGCGATCCATCTTTGAGGAATACCTGAAATGGGGATATCCGCACTGGTTCCATTTCGTGACTGGATCGCTGGAACTCATGACCGCCGTTCTGCTGGCGCGAACGCAAACGCGGCTGTGGGGCTCGGCGCTCGGCTGCACCGTGATGTTGGCTGCGCTGGCAACCGTCGCAGTACACGGCGAATACCGACACGGGGTGCCGCCACTTGTCGTGGCGACACTATCGATCGTTGTCGGCTGGAGTGCGTGGCGAAAGCGGCTCGCTGCCGGCTCTATGGCTCGGGCCTAAACTTTACGCGGCCTTCGGTCGACCGCGCGCGTCGAATCGGCGACAATTTTGTGAAGCAAGTAAAGTCGCCCAATCAAACCATGATGTTCAAGAAGCAGCTTGCTGAAGCAATAAAGAAAGGGTTTGTCGGCAAGCTGCTCCGATCCTGCGTGCGAGCGGCTACAGCGTCGTTGTGCAGGTTTGAGTCGGTCCACGTTTAGTCCGCAATCATTGCCGCACCGATTGCATTGGCAATCTCACCGGGAGTACTCATGGCAAACAAAGTCTTGCTGATTCCCACGCCGAGTGCGGCCATTCGCGCGTCAGGGTTGTCACACATTGATTTCGCCGATGGATATTCCGCTCAGGTAGATCGAAGCTACGTCGACGCCGAACAAGCAGCGCGCGCCGTGTTCGCCAATCCACCACACGCGGTCCGATGTCTGATGGCCTTGCGTAACGGAATCGTGGCGCCGTTCGGACTAAAGGCAAGCATTGACCTTAGCGATCGCGGACTGGGAAAGATTGACGTGTTTCCGATTATTTCAAGTACGAACGCTGAAGTCGTCGTCGGTGGCGACGACAAGCATCTGGATTTTCGGATCTGGATAAGCATTCAACCCGGTGTGGAGGGATCGGAAGTGACGATTTCAACCTTGGTCAAAATCAACAATCTCCTTGGGCGAGTCTACCTGTTTGCCATCATGCCGTTTCATAAGCGCCTGTCGCGCTCGCTGCTGCAACTGGCGGCCAATCGGCGAGACAACGTGTCTCCAGAAGCCAGGTAGATCAAGCGAGGAGCGTAGCCAGCGCCCACGTCCAGCGTTGAACGACGGCTACCCTGAGGCCTGCTAGACTATAAATTCCCCCGAAAACCATGGAGGGAGACATGACGACCGTCTACGTGGTGAAGACCGGCGAACAGTTCCTCTGCTGCGCAGAGGACGGCGACATTGGCATGGCACCGGAGATTGAAGGGGCCAGGTCCTTTCTCTCCTATGAGGAAGCGGAAAAGGCGGCGCACGAACACGCCGACCCCGGTTACGAAATCGTGCCCGTCAGCGTTACCACACACTGAATAGCGCGGCAAAGGCTGTTTTTTGCATCTATTTACTGGAGCTTGCCGCCCGCCCGGCGAGGAAGTTCAGGATGAGTGCGTTCACCTCGTCCGGGCGTTCTTGCTGCACCCAATGCCCCGCTTTCGGAATGAGATGCTTCTTCCAGAGATTTGGAACATTGAGTTCCAGCGCGTCGTAGTCCTTCGCTGCCATCTTCACAACCCCGTCTAACTCCCCCGCGAGAAAAAGCGTCGGCTGCGTGATGCGCGCGCCGTCGAGGAAACTGGTCAGTGCCCAGTTTCGATCGATATTCCGATACCAGTTGATAGGTCCGCGAAACCCGCTGCGCTCGAACTGACCAACAAAATATTGCAGATCCGTCTCGGTCAACCATGACGGGAGCTCGTCGGGTAACGTGAGGTTATCCACGAGCCGTGTCGATTTGGGAAAGGTCGCGAAATTGGCAGGCTGCCCTTTCACCACCGGGTCGCCTGACGCCGTGTACAGGATGCCAAGCATCGACCGGCGGATATCTTCTTCCAGTTCGCGTTCAGCACGTCCCGGCAGCTGAAAATACTCCTGATAGAAATGACACTCCTGCGTGATCTGCGCGAAGCGCACCGATGGACGCACGGGACGTCGTGGCATGTAAGGAACGCTCAACAGGCCGAGAACGGGAAAGAGGTCTGGGCGCAGCAACGCAGCGTAAGCCGCGACCGCAGCACCCCAGTCGTGCCCGATGAGCATCGCCCGCTCTTCGCCGAGAGACTTGACGAGGCCGACCAGGTCGCCAACCAGATTCAGAACATCGTAAGCCTCGATGGATTCCGGTGCGTCGGTGAGTCCGTATCCGCGCTGGTCGGGCGCCACCGCGCGATAACCTGCGGCCGCCAGCGCGTCTATCTGCCAGCGCCACGCGTACCACGACTCGGGCCATCCATGGCAGAGCAGCACGAGCGGGCCCGAGCCTTTTTCGACATAGTGCATCCGGATGCCGTTGACATACGCGAACTTCAATTGCAGCCCGTTCATCATGGAGTCGACCTCGTCTCAAGCGATGGGGAAATGCGTGACGATTTTGTGAACGCAGATCCGCGATGCATCAACCACACCTGTCGTTGCCCGCCTGTTACCACTTGCAACGACAGCGACTGAACCTCTTTCCCGAACCATCGTCTCACCGGGTGCATTCGGCAAGGGACAGTGCGTGTAGCAAGCCCCATCGACGTTCAGACACGGTCCCGCTTTTCAACCGCGATTGAAGGAAATGGAATATGCCAAAGAAGCGCTCAGTTCGAAAATCGGCCAGCAACGGCAGCAACCGCATTCTCGCCACACCCGTCTTCTCGCAGCCACAGCCTACGCCCGATCCGCAAACCTTCATCGTCAGGCACGCATCCGATGTGGCAGCCTACCGGATTATCGACGAGCTCAACCGCGAGCACAAACTCAAGGCCCTTGCGTTTCCTGCGCCGCGCGGCGGCGTCGAGCCCCGCCTGACACTCGCGGACGTGATCGACAATGACCGGACCCTCCTCGACCAGATCAACGCGAGCGGTCAGATCGTTTTTCACTCGACGGGCGATTGCGGCAGCACCCGAGGCCCGCAAACACAGAACGAAGTCTCCGACAAAATGGTCAGCGACTTCGACGAAACCGATCCTGCCGAAGTCCCGCAATTCAATTTTCTGCTGGGCGACATCGTCTACAGCTTCGGCGAAGCGCAGTACTACTACGACCAGTTCTATGAGCCGTATCGCGATTATCACGCGCCGATCCTCGCAGTCGCGGGCAATCACGATGGCATGATCTCGCCTTTGCAGCATGAAAAGAGTCTGCAGGCGTTTTTGCGAAACTTCTGCTCCGACTGCTTTCAGGTCTCGCCCGATGCGGGCAATCTTTCACGTACTGCGCAAATTCAACCGGGTGTCTTCTTTACATTCGAGGCGCCGTTCGTGCGCATCATCGCGTTGTATAGCAATACGCTCGAAGATCCTGGCGTGATTGCGAACAGCGACATCGGCAACAGCCAATTGAAGTTTCTCAAGGCCGCGTTGACGCGCGTGAAGAAGGAAGGCTACAAGGGCGCATTGCTGTTCGCGCATCATCACCCGCCGTATGTCGCGCGCGGACGTCACGGCTGGAGTGTCGAGATGCAGCGGCAGATCGACAGGATCTGCAACGAGGTGGGCGTATGGCCCCATGCCGATCTCGCGGGACACGCGCACAACTATCAGCGCTTCACACGCACGCGTCCTGACGGCACCCATATTCCGTACATCGTGTGCGGCAATGGCGGTCACAACGTGCAGCGGCTCACCACCAACGGACAACCGCCGCTTCGTGCGCCGCAACTGATTCAGGCGGCGTCGAAGGACACCGATGCCGTCGTCATCGAAAACTACGACGACCGGAATTTCGGCTATTTGCGCATCGTCGCGAACGCCACTCAGTTGCGAATCGAATATCACGCTGCCGTCGACGGACCGTACACCAAGGCACCCGACGATCAGGTGACCGTCGATCTGGGCACACGCCAGCTTTCACACTACGTGGCCCGCAATGCTGGCGTACCGGCACTGGCCGCGCGCATCCGGGAGTTCGCGCAAAGCGAAGAATCCAGGCGCTGATGCCGAGTCGTCAGCACAGGGGCGGCAGCGATCCGTGCTGGCCCCTGCCACCGGCCACCGAAAGCGCGCTTCACATTGTGGAATGCATCACAAATTTCCCGCGCGGCACCTTTTCGCCATATGAAAACGTGTTCTGCAGCGCAAAAATCTCCGGATATCTCATTGATAAATAACGAATAAATAAGTCATATGTCTTATATAAGACATTGCTGCGGCGCGTCAGGAAGACCATACAATTTAGTCATGCAGTTCGCTTCGAAATACGTAGCGGCAAGCTGAACCCTTTATTCAAACGCGCTTCGCTCTTCCGAGACTTAGGAGATACACATGGCCCAATATCAAGACGACATCAAGGCAATTGCCGGTTTGAAGGAGCAACAAGGCAGCGCCTGGAATGCCATCAACCCCGAATCCGCCGCACGCATGCGCGCCCAGAACAAGTTCAAAACGGGCCTCGACATCGCGAAGTACACAGCGAAGATCATGCGCGCCGACATGGCCGCCTACGATGCCGACCCGGCTAAGTACACCCAGTCGCTGGGTTGCTGGCACGGCTTCATCGGCCAGCAGAAGATGATCTCCATTAAGAAGCACTTCAACAGCACCGAACGCCGCTACCTGTACCTGTCCGGCTGGATGGTCGCCGCGCTGCGTTCCGAGTTCGGCCCGCTGCCGGACCAGTCGATGCACGAAAAGACCTCCGTGAGCGCGCTGATCCGCGAGCTGTACACCTTCCTGCGCCAGGCCGACGCCCGTGAGCTGGGCGGCCTGTTCCGCCAGCTCGACGCGGCTGAAGGCGCAGCCAAGGCGGCCATCCAGGAAAAAATCGACAACCACGTCACCCACGTCGTGCCGATCATCGCCGACATCGACGCCGGATTCGGCAACGCCGAAGCCACCTACCTGCTGGCCAAGCAGTTCATCGAAGCGGGCGCTTGCTGCATCCAGATCGAAAACCAGGTGTCCGACGAGAAGCAGTGCGGCCACCAGGACGGCAAGGTCACCGTGCCGCACGAGGACTTCCTCGCCAAAGTGCGCGCGATCCGCTACGCGTTCCTGGAACTGGGCGTGGACGACGGCGTCATCGTGACGCGTACCGACTCGCTGGGCGCCGGCCTGACCAAGCAGATCGCCGTGACCCACACGCCGGGCGACCTGGGCGACCAGTACAACGCGTTCCTCGATTGCGACGAAATCTCGACCGATGCACTGGGCAACGGTGACGTTGTCATCAAGCAGAACGGCAAGCTGATGCGTCCCAAGCGCCTGCCCAGCAACCTGTTCCAGTTCCGCCCCGGTACGGGCGAAGCCCGCTGCGTGCTGGACAGCATCACCTCGCTGCAGAACGGCGCCGACCTGCTGTGGATCGAAACCGAAAAGCCGCATATCGAGCAGATCGCCGGCATGGTCCGCGAGATTCGCAAGGTCATCCCGAACGCCAAGCTGGTGTACAACAACAGCCCGTCGTTCAACTGGACCCTGAACTTCCGCCAGCAGGCCTATGACGCGATGAAGGCCGCGGGCAAGGACGTGTCGGCATACGACCGCGCCCAGCTGATGAGCGTGGAATACGACGAGACCGAACTGGCGAAGGCCGCCGACGAAAAGATCCGCACCTTCCAGGCCGACGCGTCGCGCGAAGCCGGTATCTTCCACCACCTGATCACGCTGCCGACGTATCACACGGCCGCGCTGTCGACCGACAACCTGGCCAAGGAATACTTCGGCGACCAGGGCATGCTGGGTTATGTGGCTGGCGTGCAGCGCAAGGAAATCCGCCAGGGCATCGCCTGCGTGAAGCACCAGAACATGTCGGGCTCGGATATCGGCGACGACCACAAGGAGTATTTCAGCGGCGAAGCGGCGCTGAAAGCCGCCGGTAAAGACAACACGATGAACCAGTTCTGATACAGGCAGCACCCCGAGCAAAAACGCCAACCCATCCAGGTTGGCGTTTTTCTTTATCCGGCGGCCGATCACAGTGCGTCGTGCCTATCCCGGTCGTGGTGTTCATGCTGTGGGCGCTCACGCCGCGATGCTAGTATCGACGACTCCACATCGACACATGCCCTGGAGGGCGCCCGTGCACGCCGACTTCCCACGCATCAACCCCACTCGCCTGCTCGACGATCTCAGGACGTTGCGCAGCTTCGGCGCGACTGGCCCCGGCGTGGTACGGCTGTCGCTTTCGCCGATCGATATCGAGGCGCGCCGGTGGCTCGCCGCGCGCATGGCCGACGCTGGTCTCGACGCATCCATCGATGGCGTCGGCACCGTGTTCGGACGCTCGCGCAAGCCTGGCCACGCGCTCGTGATCGGCTCGCACACCGACACGCAACCCACTGGCGGCTGGCTCGACGGTGCGCTCGGCGTGATCTATGGCCTGGAAATCGCCCGCGCCCTCGACGAATGCGAGGCAACGCGCGACTTCGCGGTGGACGTTGCGTCGTGGATCGATGAAGAAGGTACGTTTTCGGGTTTCCTTGGAAGCCGAAGCTTCGTTGGCGAAGCGATCGACGGCTCGCTGCGCAGCGCGCGCAATCACGCAGGTCTGTTGCTCGGCGATGCGCTCGCTCAGTCAGGACTCGCGAATCGGCCGCGCGTCACGCTCGATCGCACGAGGCAGCGCGCGTATCTCGAACCCCATATCGAACAGGGCGGGCGGCTCGAAGCCTCGGCGAAATCGATTGGCATCGTGACGACGATCGTCGGCATTCGCGAGTTTCAGTTGTGCTTCACCGGGCAGCGCAATCACGCAGGCACGACGCCGATGTCCATCCGGCGCGATGCGGGCGCTGCGCTGGTCGCGTTCATCGCGCGTATCGACGATGCGTTTGGCCGGCTGGCCGATGCGGATACGGTGTGGACCGTCGGACGCATCGATCTCGACCCGGGCTCGTTCAGCGTGGTGCCTGGCCAGGCGATCATGAACCTGCAGTTCCGCGACGCGAACCCCGAACGGCTCCATGCCATGGAAAGTGCGCTCATCGAGTTGGTCGATGCATGGAACACGCAACACGCCGTGCACGCGGAGCTGATCGCATGCGAGGGTGCCGAGGAACCGGTCTCGATGGATCCGGCATTGCAGGGGCGACTCGCGCAAGCGGCCGAGGCACTCGCGCCCGGACAGTGGACGCACATGCCGAGCGGTGCGTCGCACGATGCACAGGTCATCGCGCCTCACATTCCCGCCTGCATGCTGTTCGTGCCTAGCATCGGCGGCGTCAGTCACGATTTCATCGAGGACACGGCGGAGTCGCACATCGTCCTCGGTTGCGAGGTGGCGCTGCGGGCGGCAGCGGACATCGTGGAGGCTTTGCGGCGCGAGGCGTGACTTCACAGGTTAAGGGACAGTCCGTCGATCATTCTGCCCACCCTCTGACGTGCTCAAAACCCTGCTCCTCGTGAAGCCGTTGCCGGCCGGCATCAAGCGGCTCGAGACCCGACTGTGGACATCGTTGAAGTCGGGCGGATAAGCAAAAGCGCCTGAAACCCCGGATGCCGTGCGGCGCGATACGCGCACCGCACGGCGAGCGATGCGCAACGTACGTTACGCCGGCAGCTTCGGCGCGGCCGGAAAATCGACCGGTACGCGGGTTACCCCGTGGAGATAGTTGGTCACGACCTTGTCGCCAATCGCGACGATCACGTCGACAAGGTTTTCGTTCGTCCACCCGGCTGCCAGAAACGCATCGACGCGGGCCTGATCGGGATGACCGCGGCGCACCGCGATGTCCTTCACGAGAATCGCGAGCGCGTCCAGTTTCGGGTCGAAGCTCGCACGTCCGCTGCGAATCTCGAGAATCTGTTCCTCCGAAAAGCCGGTCTTCTTGCCGATCAGGGTGTGGGCGGCCAGACAGTATTCGAGCCTCACCGTGCTGGGCGCGATCGAGAGAACCGCCTATGCCGCCACGAAGGCTGCGCTCGTGAGTTTCGCGCGCTCGTGGGCGCTCGAACTCGCCGCGACCGGGATCACGGTGAACGCGGTGGCGCCGGGCCCGACGGAAACCGAACTCGTTCGCGCCAACAACCCGCCTGGAAGCGTGGGCGAACAGCGATATCTCTCGGGCGCTTGCAGTCTGGCGACAACAAGACAATGGAAGCGCACATGGAGCAACTCACCGACGCCATGATCGCGCTCGGCGAAGCGCGTGCGGCTTCGTGCCAGGAACGTACGCCAAAGCGCACAAAGCCATCGCCGGAAACCCAAGGCAAATTGCTCCCGGAGCGAAGAAGACGCACTTCGAGTGGTGCATTGAAAATCTCTGGGTAGCGCGTTTAACGCCCACCTGAAGCGGATCCGGCTCAGGCTGTCATTCCTCCATCCACCGACAACGTGGTGCCAGTGACGTAGGCCGAAGTCCCCGACAACAGATAAACGACTGCCTTGGCCATCTCCTCCGGCCGGCCGATCCTGCGCATCGGAATCATCTCGTCGAGCAGATGCACGTCACCGCCGGTCACGCGCATATAGTTGGGCGTCTCGGTAGCGCCCGGACAGATTGCGTTGACGCGGATATTCCGGTCGGCGTACTCCTTCGCGACCGCGCGCGTCAAACCGACCACGGCGTGCTTGGCGGCCACATAGTGCGCGATCCCGTGCATGCCGCGCAGGCCGAAAATCGACGCGTTGTTCACGATCGCGCCGCCGCCCGCGCGCAGCATGGCCTCGACCTGATACTTGACGCCGTAATAGACGCCTTTGAAATTCAGATCGATGACCCACTCTGCCTCCTCGACCGGCGTTGCATCGATCGGCTTGAAATCGGCGTGGCCTCCTGCGTTGTTGAACGCGAAATCCAGACGATCGAATCGCTTCTCGACAAACTCGACGAGCGCCTGCTGATCCTCGCGTCGCGCAGCATCCATGACCTTGATCTCGGCCCGTCCACCGATCGCTGCGATCTCGTTCCTTACGGCGACCAGTTTGTCTTCGGTACGACCGGCGAGCACCACGGTCGCGCCTGCTTCGGCAAGCGCCAGCGCGGCCGCGCGCCCCATACCCGAACCACCGCCCGTCACCAGGCCAACCTGCCCCTTCATCAACATAGACTTTCCTTTCCGAAAACGCCGCCCGCAGACAGGCCACGCCTGCGCGGGCGACACATGTTTCAACTCACTCAGACACTCGTTGCCGATGGCAGACGCCCCGGATTCCGCGCAAACACACAGTAGCTGAGCGCAGAGACCACGAAAGTCACGATCGACGAGAATGAACTGTACGAAGCAGACAGGTTCATGACGATCATGCCGGCCACCACACCGGCCAGCCACGCGGCCAGACCACCGACATTGAAGGCCGGCACGCGTGCGAGAGCGGCATCGATCTCGCTGTCACTGGACGATTCGCGCCGCTCCGACACGATGTGAGCGAGCGCTACGGCTACCCAGGCCACCACGAATACGCCCTGATACGCCAACGCCTGCAACAGCTTCTCGAAGATGCCAGCCAGCATCAGCACGTACACCACCGCCCCAACCAGGATCGTCCATACGAATTTCGGCAGCTTCAGGCCCGCGGCCTTTTCGAACAAGGCCTGCGCATTGACGGTCGCCAGATAGTAGTTGGCGGTATTGATACGCGTCTGGGTGACCACCAGAAATGCGAATCCCCACCAGCCCATCAACTTCAGAATTGCAAGAACGACCGAGATTTCCGACAAGGCGCCCGCGTCATGAATGGTGCTGACCAGGTAGACACCCGCCAGACCATTGATACCGAAGATCACTGTCCAGAACGGCGCGCCAAAGTTGAAGCGGCTGTGATACTCGATATCCCGTTTCTTGCCGAACCGGGCAAAGTCGAAGGCGGCCATCATGAACACCCATACGCCCATGTAATACACAAAGCAGTTCCACCAGCCGCTCGCAGAAATGCCGTGCTGCGGCGGGCCGAAATGGAGCCATGCGTCGCTGTAGCCGAACGTACGGGTGGCCAGCACGATAGCCGCGATCATGCCGATCACGTAGAACGGCAGCAGCACACCGTTCAGCTTGTCGAGCCACTTCTGCACGCTACCGAATACGAGCGGCACGCTATAGACCACCACGAGCAGCGAGGCGAGCGGATACGAGATCGATGGCACCAGGCTGTGCAGGGCCACCGCGATCACCGAACTCTCAAAGACCGCGTAATAGATCACGGTTGCCGCAAACACCAGTGTGGCCAGGGCGGCGCCCGCACTGCCGAACAACAAACGCGAAAACAACGATACCGACAAACCGGTACGCAGTGCATAACGCGTGAGCACGTAGTTCACAACGGAATACACCACCACCGAAAGTGCCATTCCGATTGCGGCGTTCGCAGTGCCGTAGTAAAGCGCGAGAGTGGCACCAATGATCAGGTACACCATCGCGCTGCAAAGCGCCCACCACGCCATGGTGAGCGCGAACTTGGGCATACGCGCCTGCTCAGGCAGGCGTACAGTCGACACATCCAGTTCGGCATTGCCGACCGGGTCAAGCGCTCCAGCCATCACTAGCTCCTATTCGGTCTTTGATGCATTTATTAATTTGTAATACTAACGATATAGATTGAATTCAGCTACGTGGTGCTCGTGCGATATTGTTGCTACTGCAATTCACCCGGACTGCTGCGCGAACTTTTCCGCAAACCAGGTGAGACGCGAGGTCGCCTCTGGTGCCGGGCGAATGCAGCCGGGGTCGGTCAGAAAACGTGGTGGATGCCGATATCGACACCGACTGTCGTTCCGGGCGGTGCGTACAGCGAACTCGGCGAGTTGCCTCCATCGCCGATTTCAAGGCCGAGGTTCTGGTTGCCCTTGTTGTTCACCACGCCAACCTGCGCATACAGCCCAGTGGCCTTCGACAGACTGTAGTTGACCCCGAGCGCACCCATCAGCGACTTGCTGGACGTTTCGTCGCGGTTGACCATGTACCAGACGCCGCCATTCAGGTCGACCGTCGGGGTCACCTGATAGTCCAGACCGCCGTTCCACACATCGTTGTTGATCCCGCTACCGGCCATCTTGTAGTTCGTGAACGACCCCTTGGCCGTCACCGAACCGAACGTATAGCTGGCGCCGAGGGTGCGGCCGATCATGCCCAGCGTCGAGGGCAACGGCGAGACCGAGGGCCCCTCATTGCCGTTGTAGTAGGCCGCAAATACACCCAGACCGCTCCAGTGGTACGAAAGGTTGGCCGAATACGCGCGGCCGGCCTGGAAGTTGCCCGCCACCCCGCCCAGCGCATACATCAGACTGCCTTGAAAACCGGCCAGAACGGGACTCGTGTAGGTCACCGCATTGGCGGTGAAGATGCCGGTGACGACGGTGTTGTTGATGAACGGCACGAGGGAGCTACCGAGCTGCGACATATTGCGCGGATCGAGCGCATACACCGCGTCGAAGAACGGCGAGTACTGCAGACCCGCGCGCACCGTACCGAAGTTACCTCGCAAACCGACCCAGGCCTGGCGGCCGAAAAAGTTGCCGTTCGAATCGTTGAAACCACCGTTGGCGATGTTGATACCGCTTTCCAGTTTGAACTCGGCATGCAAGCCGCCGCCGAGATCCTCTTCTCCCTTCAGGCCGAACAGTGACGGCATCTGGCCGCTGTCGGTAAAACCGAAGAATTTGCCACCATTGCCGCCCGTGGCATTCCGGGTCTTGCTCAGATACAGCAAGCCAGCGTCGACAATACCGTACAGCGTCACACTACTCTGAGCTTGCGCCGCGACGGCGAAGCACAGCGCCGAACCGGCGAGGGCCGTTTTCAAAAGCTTCTTTTGCGTATTCAACCTTTGTCTCCATGTCTCATCTATGTCTAGAAACTGCGCGGGTGGGGTTGCCCCACCTTTAAAGCGTGGCGGCCGGCGCTTCGACCTGCAGATCGCGGCGCAATACGACTGGCGCACCGCCATGCAACTTCTTGTTGATCCACGCCGATAATGCGGAGTCCATATAGTCCGCATGCCCCGGGAACCAGTCGATCAGCGCCTGAGCCAGTCGCCTGACGTCCGATAGTCCGACTTCGCCGACCGCTGCCAATGCATTCACCTGCTGTACCGCATCGAGCACCTTCTGATGCTCGTCGAGATGGCACTCCATGGCCGGGAAGTCGGTCTTCGTCATCCACTCGTGCTCGGTCGCGAAGTGGGACAGCAGATGCGCCTCCACGGCCTGCAGGCAGACCAACGCAGTCTGCTGCGTGCAGTCCCGCAAGGCCATGACCACTTCGACGAATTCTTCATGGGCGTCGTCGATCGGCGCGTGACCGAGCAGCATCGCACTGCTCCATTCGAGCTTGGCGCCCACGGCGCGCGGCGGGTGCTGCGCATGGTGTACGGCCTGTTGCTTCATCGTTTGCGTTTCCACTTCGTTCCTCCTGCCGAGCCTTACTTGCGCTCAGCGCCAATCAGGATCGCAGCCATTACGGCCGGCTGCGCGCAGTTGTTTCGCCACGCGTGACGGGTACCGTTCTGGATCACGATATCGCCCGCTTTCAGATGACGTACCTGACCATCGTCGAGTTCGAGCGTCAGTTCGCCCGCCAGGATGATGTCGTAGTCCACCGAGGTGGTGCGATGAAAGCCCGAGCCATCGGGCTCGAAACATTCAGCGAGGCCTGGCAGATTCGCCGCGTACTCGGCACCCGCGGCGGCTGGATCAAAATCCGGCGAAGTCATCACGCTGTCGGGCGGGAATTGCACGATCATGAAGCGCGTGCCGTGCGGATCGGGAATCACCGAATCCAGGCTGACTACGGCATCACCGCCGGCATGCGGCAGCGAAGCGACACCCTGAAGGGTCGCCCACACCTGCGTGGTCTCGAAACCTGGAACCGCTGCATAGGCATGCCGCATTTCCGCCTGGCCATCAGAGAGGAATACTGACTTACCGTCCTTCTCGCCGGTCACGATACGTCTCACCATATTGTTCTCCTTGATAATTGCTGGATGGGTTATTGGCAGATCACGACGTTGACGAAGCCGCCAGCGCGCTTTTCCGCATCCGACAATGCTTCATTGGCCTGATCGAGTGGGTAGCGGTGGTGATCCAGCACATCGAGATCGAGCGTGCCGGCCGCGATCATGTTCGCGAGATCCTGCCCCTCGCCCACCGTGAACCACACCGAGCCGATGAGGCTGATTGCCGAGCACATCATCTCGTGCATGTTGATCGGCAACGGATCCGTCATCGAGCCGATCTCGACCAGCTTTCCGCCACGACGCAGCGTGCCGATCGCGTCGCGCGTCACCTGGTGCGGCGAACCCGGTCCGATGGCGTCGATCACGACATCGACGCCCATGCCGTCCGTTTCCCGGTGAGCCCATTGCGCCATCGATCCGGTTCCATAGGAAAACGTACGGATGCGATGAGGATCGAGAGACTGAACGCGCGCCAGCAGCGCTTCGTTGCGCGCCACGCACAGCACGCGGGTCGCCCCCATGGCACGCGCAATCTGCGTGGCGCCAAGTCCGAGCGTGCCGGTTGCCCCCACGATCAGCACCGTGCGTCCCGCACCGACACCACCCTTGCGCAAACCGGCATACGCAGTGCCGAGGTAACCGAATCGCGCGGCCGTCTCGAAGCTCACGGCCTCGGGCAGCTTGACCAGGCCGTCGGCGGGCGCCGTCGCGTACTCGCAAAAGCCGCCATACGGATATTGTTCGTAGATTTTTTTCGATTTCGGACCGAAGCCGAAGTAGCCCTGAAACGTGTACGCCTCGCAGTGGATCGGCTCGCCGACACGGCATGCATGGCACGAGCCGCAGGAACGCCCCGGATTGATATAGACACGATCGCCCGGCGTCAGCCCCGTCACCGCGGTGCCGACCTCCGCCACGACACCGGCCGTGTCCAGACCGTAGATTGCCGGCAGGTCCGGCACTGTGAGGTAGGCGCGATCGCCGTAATGGCTCATCACGTTGCGCAGATTCGGCACCACGCCGGACGCTTTCACCTGAACAATCACATCGGTCGGGCGCAGCAGCCTGGGGCGTGGAATCGTGTCGAGGACAAAACGTCCGCTCGCATCGTGAACGCGCATGGCGCGCATGGATTGGGTCGTGCTCATCGTGTGTCTCCTGTTGTCTGATTGGGGTAAATCCTCATCGGCGCAGGAGGCTCCGAAACCCTCGGAGTCTTCACTTTCCCTCGGGATATACCCCGAGGGCACCTGCCCCGCCTGCTTCCGGACGAACCTCGCCGCATGGCTGCCAGCACCGTCCGGCAAGGCTTTTCAGCGAACCGCCTGACTTCGATCAATAGAATTTTCATTGAACTGTGTTCGCACATTGATTGAACACAAATTGACTGTCAATTGATTTTTTCGTACTCTTCGCCACAGCTTCGAACATGAACCGCGTCGGCGGACTTGTTCAGCTGTCCGGAAACAGGCGCTCGTCGCAAGCGACGAAGCACCGTCCAATCGATAAAAGTCAGGAGATTCACGTCATGAGCGATACGCCCATCGTCCGCCGTCGCAGCAGCGGCCCGCGTCTGAACGACATCAGCGAGGCACGCGTCAACGATGCCAAGGTCCAGAGTCAGTACCAGCCCTACAAGGATGCCGCCTGGGGTTTCGTCAACCACTGGTATCCGGCGCTGTTCAGCAAAGAACTCGCCGAGGATGCGGTCGAGGGCATCCAGATCTGCGGCATCCCCATCGTTCTTCGCCGTGTCGACGGCAAGATCTATGCACTGAAGGACCAGTGCGTGCACCGCGGCGTGCGGATGTCGGCCAAGCCGATGTGCCTGACGAAGGACACCATCAGCTGCTGGTATCACGGCTTCACGTTCGACCTCAAGGACGGCAAGCTCGCGACCATCGCCGGCAATCCGGACGACAAGCTGATCGGCACCACCGGCGTGACGACCTACCCGGTTGAAGAAGTGGCCGGCATGATTTTCGTGTTCGTGCGTGAAGACGACTTCCCGCTCGAAGATGTGCCGCCGCTTTCCGAAGATCTGCCGATCCGCTTCCCGGACAACGACGAGCGCTTCCCGCACCCGCTGTGGCCGTCGGCCCCGAGCCTGCTCGACAAGGACGTCGTGGTGCGCGGCATGCACCGCACCGGTTTCGCCAACTGGCGTATCGCCTGCGAGAACGGCTTCGACAACGCTCACATCCTCGTCCACAAGGACAACGCGATCATTCACGCCAAGGACTGGGTGCTGCCGCTCGGCATCGTGCCGACCGCGGACGACTGCATTGCCACCGTCGAGGACGAGAACGGCCCGAAGGGTCTTGTGCAGTGGCTGTTCACCGAGAAGTGGAACCCCGTTCTCAAGAACGAGAAGGTCGGCCTCGAGATCGACAATCCGGTGGCGCGTCCGTACCGCACCTCGGTGTTCCTGCCGGGCGTGCTGATGGTCGAGAACTGGCCGGAAGAGCATGTCGTGCAGTACGAGTGGTACGTGCCGATCACCGACGATACCTACGAATACTGGGAAGTGCTGGTGCGCGTGTGCCCGACCGAAAAGGAGCGCAAGGCTTTCGACTACCGCTTCGAACACTTCTTCAAGCCGCTGTGTCTGCACGGCTTCAACGACTGCGACCTGTACGCACGCGAAGCCATGCACGACTTCTACGCCGACGGCACTGGTTGGGATAACGAACAACTGGTCGCCACCGACGTTTCGCCGATCACGTGGCGCAAAGTCGCTTCACGCTGGAACCGCGGCATCGCCAAGCCGGGCCGTGGTGTCGACGGCGCGATCAAGGCGGGCAGCATCCGCATGAAGCGCACTGCCGAAGGCAAGGCGCCGGCCTACTTCGTCGAGAAGATCGAAGAAGAGAACTAATCCAGCCAGTATTGAGGTATCCGTATGTCATCCGTTAATCATGTCACTCTGAAGTTCCGCGACGGAAAGGAGACATCGGTTGCCGTGCAGCAGGGCGAGAGCGTGCTCGATGCCGCTCTCGCTGCCGGAGTTCCGGTCCTCCATCAGTGCCGCTCCGGCTCGTGCTCGAGCTGCACGGGCCATCTGGTGGAAGGCCGGGCCGGCATGCGCGCCGGTGCGAGCTCGACCTTGCTGAAAAGCGAGTTCGACGCTGGCGAGCGCCTGTTGTGCCTGACCGAACCCCAAACCGACTGCACGATATCGCTCAACTACGAAAGCGATGTCGGCGCGACCAGCGCCGTCAAGGCGCATGCCTTCGTCGACAGCATTGAGAAGATCGCGACCAATGTCGTGCGCGTCACGCTCGAGCTGGCCGAAGGCGCGTGGCTCGACTTCCGTCCGGGCCAGTTCATCCAGGTCCGCGTGCCGGGCACCGACGTAACGCGCAGCTATTCCCCGTCCAGCACCGCGGCCGATCTGCCGAAAATCGAATTGATGGTGCGCCTGCTCGAGGACGGCGTGATGTCGTCGTGGCTCGAGAACGAGGCGCAGCCCGACGACGTGCTCGAAATCGAAGGTCCGTTCGGCAACTTCTATCTGCGCGAAAAAGTGCCTGCGCCGCACATCATGGTGGCCGGCGGCACCGGCCTCGCGCCGATCCTGTCGATGATCGATACGATTCGTCGCAAGCCGGGACGAAAACCACCCGTACTCCTAAGTTTTGGTTGCGCGACACCCGACCAGCTGTTCGGCATCGACGATATCGAACTGCGCAAGCATTGGCTGCCCCAGCTCGATGCACGCATTTCGGTCGACCGCGGCGATGGCAGCGATTACCTGATCGGCAATCCGGTCGATGCGCTGCGCGCCGACGACGTGCTGCATGCCGATGCCGTTGCCTATCTGTGCGGCCCGCCGCGGATGATCGAGGCTGCCACGCACCGGCTCACCGAGCTCGGCCTGCGACCCGAAAACATTTACGCCGAACAGTTTTCGCCGTCGAACTGACCGCGATCCCGACACGAGAGATATGCCGTGCTGACAACCACTCCATTGCCCTTCTCCGCCGAGCAGCGGACCTGGTACGAGCGTGCCTGCGCAAAGCTCGATCCGCGCCGCCTGCAACAGCTGCTCTACGAGCTGACCAACATCCACAGCCCGACCGGCGCGGCCCGCGAGGCCAGCGAATTCATGGCGCGCCATCTGGGCAATATCGGCATGAACGCCAGCTACCGCCGCATGAACGAGCGCACTGGCAACGTGGTCGGTGAAAAGCGCGGCAGCGGCGGCGGCGCCTCGCTGATGCTGTATTCACCGATCGATACGCACCTTGAAGGCGACGAGAGCGATAGTCCCTGGGTCGGGCCGACCGACCCGGTCGATCTGAAGCCCAGGGCCCGCATGGACGGCGACTGGGTGTTCGGACTGGGCGCGTCGAATCCGAAGGGCATGATCGCCACACTGACCGAGGTCGCGAACGCGCTGATCGAAGCCGACGTGCCGCTGACGGGCGACCTGCTCGTCGCGATGGCCGACGGCGGCATGCCGGTCGACGTGGCCGCGCGCGACCAGGCCGGCATGTCGGCCGGTGTCACACATCTGCTGAGCCGCGGTGTGGCGCCGGACTTCGCGATCGTGATGAAACCATGGAACTGGGTTTATCACGAAGAACCGGGCATGGGCTGGTTCAAGGTCAAGGTCAAGGGCACGCTGGGCTATGCCGGCGTGCCGCGCGGCACACCGGGCTTCCGCAGCTCGGTGGTGCCGGCCGCGCAAGTCGTTCTTGAACTCGAGCAGTGGCTGATCGAGTACGCCGAACGCAATACCTCGGGCGTCGTCAAGCCACATGGCTGGATCGCGGGTGTCCAGGGCGGCTGGCCGGAACGTCCGGCCTTCCCGTCCGCGGTCACGGAAATTTTCTTCGATGTCCGTATCAATCCGCGCACGAGCCCGGGCGAGGTCAAGGCACAGTTCGCAGTGTTTATGGCGGAACTGCAGGCACGCCACCCCGATTTCGATCTGGACTGGGACATGTACGGCTCGGTGCCGGGCGGCACCACCTCGCCCGAGAACTGGATCATCCAGTCTGCGCGGCGCGGCTGGGAGCACATCGAACAGCGCACGCACCCCACGCCCGACTATCTGGGCGGCCAGACCGACGGCGCCGCGCTGCGACGCTTCGGCATCCCGACCGCGCGGATCGGCTGGCCGTGGCCCGCCGAGGGTTCGCCGGAGCCGCTCGCCGAAGGCCTGGGCGGCATGGGCGCCACCTATATCCCCGACCTGATGCCGTGTGCCCGCAAGATCCTGTACGCGGTGATCGACACGCTGACCCGTCCGCGTGCGGTACTCGGCCTTTAAACCTTCAGTCCGGAGTCTCATCCGATCATGTCAAATTCCGATCTGCACTACCTGGACATCGGCACGCTCGCGCAGATGATTCGCACGCGAGACGTTTCGCCGGTGGAAGTCACCCAGGCCATGCTCGAACGCATCGAACGTCTCGACCCGAAGCTGCATAGCTATGCGTTCGTGATGCGCGAGCAGGCGCTGGCCGACGCAAGAGACGCCGAGCGCAAGGTCCTGGCGGGCGAGACGGTCGGCCCGCTCCACGGCATACCGCTCGGTGTCAAGGATCTGTTCTGGGTGGCCGGCGCGCCCGCCGCGGCAGGCACCACCATTCATCAAGACTTCGTCCCGACCGAGGACGCGACTGTCGTCCGGCGGCTGCGCGAAGCCGGCGCCATCGTGCTGGGTAAACTGCAGATGACCGAGGGGGCCTTTGCCACGCATCACCCAAGCGTCGCGGAACCGGTCAACCCGTGGGGGGCGAACCACTGGGCCGGCGCCTCGTCGAGCGGCTCCGGCGTGGCCACGGCCGCCGGCCTTTGCTATGGCGCGCTTGGCACCGACACCGGCGGTTCGATCCGTTTTCCGTCGGCCGCCAACGGCCTGACGGGCATCAAGCCGACCTGGGGCCGCGTCAGCCGCCATGGCGCCTTCGAACTGGGTGCGAGCCTCGATCACGTTGGCCCCATGGCGCGCAATGCTGCCGATGCCGCGCTGATGCTCGGCGTGATCGCGGGCTACGATCCGCTCGACCCCACCTCATTGCCGCAAGATCGCCTTGCATGGCCCGAACAGGCCGGGGACCTGCGCGGCCTGCGTATCGGCATCGATCCGATCTGGAATACCGAGGGCACCGATGCGGTGATCGTCGAGGCGCTCGAGCGCGTGCTCAAGGTGCTTCAGGATCTCGGCGGCGAGATTCGCGAGGTGCGCTTCCCGGCGGTCCGTACGGTGGTGGACGAATGGCAGGAAGATTGCGGCGTACAGGTCGCGCTCGCGCACGCTGACACGTATCCGCGCCTCGCCTCGGAGTACGGTCCGGCATTGACCCGCCTGATCGAGATCGGGCACGAGACCAGCGCCCGGCGCTATCAGCAGGTCCTGTTGAATCGTGCCGCGCTGCGCGGCAGGGTCAACAAGGTGATGAGCGAGATCGATCTGCTAGTCGCACCCGTGCAGCCGTTTGCGGCGCCGACGCACGAGCAGTTGGGGGCGCTCGCACAGGACCCGGATCTCAACGCACGCCTGATCCAGTTCACCTCGCCGTTCAATTCGACGGGACATCCAAGCATGGCCCTGCCGTGCGGCCTGACCGCCACAGGCATGCCGATCGGCTTCCAGTTCATCGCGCCGCATGGCGGCGAAGGCGCGCTGTGCCGCGCGGGCATGGCGTTCCAGCGCGCCACGCAGTGGCACAACGCACATCCGGGGATCTGAATCGCGACAGGAGGACTCGGCGCCGCAGAATGCGCGCGTCAGTCCCCCGCTGCCTTGCGCGTCTTGCGCGCCGGCTTGGGTTTGGGCGCCGTTTCGATGATCTGCGGTGTAATGGTCGCTGAATCGCGCGCCGCCTCTTCGTAAATGCCCGTGAGCAGTGACATGAAGCGTGCGCCTTTTTCGAACTTGTCCTGGACATCGGCAATTTCCTCGAGGCGCTTGACGAGGATTTCCTGGCGGACTTTGTAATACTCGTCAGTGAGCTTCACGCCCAGTTCGCTCGCCACGTACGAGTACGTCTTGCTGTTGTTGTCCTTGTGCTTTTCGATCAGACCAGCCGATTCGAGCTTTCTGAGGCTGTACTGGATGTTGGGGATGTCGTCCCGGTTCATCAGACGCGCGATGGTCGCGCTGTTCTTGGGCCGCTCCTGCATGCGAATGACGTGCAGGATGACATGCTCCTGATACTTGATATCGACGTCTGCCGCGATGGTGATCATGCCCGTCGTCAGCACGAAGCGGGAAAATGCCTCATAAAAGCGGATCAGCGACCATTCGAATTCGGTTGCCTGGTACTCCATGTCCGACTTTGCGAGGTGCCACCCGCGATAGAATTTTGGTTCCATTCCTCAACCCGAATAACGTTACGCGCCACCGGTCCCCGCTTATCCGTCGCATATGGCTTTCGCGGCCATCAACAGTCATACCTGCGGCGAATGGGAACAGTCGGGCGATATTAAATCGATCATCCACTGATTTGCGATCGATAGTTTATCAATCATTGCCGTCCCGGGGCGCGGTTTACGGACAATCGTCTATTCCGTCAGGTTCGGGCTCGTCATGCTCCCTTTAAAAGTCGAGTGGCACGCGCGTCGTTGGCACGCCGCCTTCCACTCGTGCAATGACGCTCAGGTAATCGGCGGGTGTATCCATGTCGACGCAAAAGCGGTCATGCGCCGCCGCATGGAGAAACACTTCGCCACCGTGCTCGGCGATCAACTTGCGGCAGCCAGGGTTCACGCGGCCGCCCACGACCTCGGGGCAATAGCTCGACGCAAACACCACAGGATTGCCGCGCGCGCCTTCGCACATCGGCACGAGGATCGATCCGAACGGCATCGACGCGTAGGCCTCGATCAGCTCGCGATAGTCGGCCGCTTCAAGGAGCACCTGGTCGGCGAGGCAAATCATCACGGCGTCGCACGGCGCCTGCAACGCAGTCACGCCGCTCGCGACCGATGTCATCTGTCCTTCCCGGTAGCGTGGGTTGCTCTGAAAGCGCACGTCGAGGCCGTCGAGCGCTTCGAATACGGCTCGACCGTTGAATCCGGTCACGACGACAACCTCCTGGGGCTGTGCCGCAACAATCGCGCGCACGACGCGCCGCACGGCAGGCTCGCCGCACACCGGCAGCAGCAACTTGTGGCGGCCCTCCATGCGCGTGGACAGGCCCGCCGCAAGCACGACAGCCGAAAACCTCACGCCGCTCATCGCTCCTCCTTGCGGAGGTCGGCCGGTTCGCCCAGATAGCGCTCGGGGTCACGCTCGAACTCGGACTTGCAGCAGTCGCAGCAGAAGTACACCTTGCGTCCGCGATAGTCGACCACGTGTTTCGCCTTCGCAATCTCGACGCTCATGCCGCACACGGGGTTCACGTAATGTCCCGCCTCCGCCACGGGTGCGCCTGGCGCCTCGCACGGCGGCAATGGCGGAACGGTTTCCGTGTCGAACGTCTCGCGCGGCGCCGCGGACCGCGCGGCAACCTCCTCCATCTCGTGCCGCAGCGCGACGAGTCCCGCCACGGCGCCCAGCGCAATCTCCTGCGGCGTGTGCGCATGGATCGCCGGCCCCGCCGGTGCGTGCAACGCCGCGAGCCGGGCCTCGTCGATGCCGCGCAGGCGCATTGCCTCGCGCAGTCGCTCGGCTTTTCTGTGGCTCGCGATCAGGAGCACCGCCGCCGCCGCGCTGCGCAACGCGGCTTCGAGTGCATCTTCGTCGCGCTCGCCTTGCGTCGCGACCAGCACGAACGACGTACCGGCACGCTCCAGCGCCGCAGCGTCGAAGCCCGGCTGCCCGGCTCGCGCGACGTCGGCCGCCATGCTGGCGCGAAACCCTACGCGCCGCGCGAGCACACACGCTTCCTGTGCCGCGGGCGTGGCGCCCAGCACGGCCACGAGCGGCGCGGGCACGGTGGGCTGGATGAAGAGCTCCAGCGCGCCATTGCTCGCGCACGGCATGGCGTGCGCCTCGACTTCAGCTTCGGCTGCCGCCGGCTCGTTGCTGATGCGCACGCGCCGTGGCTGCCCCGTGCGGATCGACTGCCGCGCGGCCTCGATGACGATCGTCTGCGAGCAACCGCCGCCTACCCAGCCATGCAGCGCGCCGTCGGCCTCCACCAGCGCCTGGGCGCCGACGTGCGTCGAGGTGGGCGGCGCTGCACGGATCACGGTGACGACCGCGAACGGCGCGCCTGCATCGATCAGCCGCTGTTCGAGTTGCAGCAGATCGGCGGCGTCCGGAAGGGTCGCGCTGGAATCGGCATGAACATTCATTGCAGCGCCTCGAGTATTTGAGGAAAGATCCGTTCGAGTCCCGCGAGGTCGCGGGCGCCGGCAAACAGGTCGAGATGCGGCAGCGCGGCCTGCATGCCCACGCTGACTGGCGCGAATCCCGGGCGACCGGCGAGCGGGTTGAGCCAGACGAGCGAACGGCAGCGCCGCCGGATCGCGGCAAGCGCTTCGCCGAGCTGCGTCACGTCGCCGGCGTCGTAGCCGTCGCTGACGATCACGACCGCAGTACGCGCGTGCAGCAAGCGCGACGCGTAACGCTCATTGAACCCGGCGAGGCTCTCGCCGATACGCGTCCCGCCGGCCCAGCCCTCCGAGATGAGATGAAGGCGTTCCTGGGCGCGGCGCGGATCGGGGTCGCGCAGCGCTTCGTCGACGCAGACGAGCCGCGTATGGAAGATGAAACTGTGGACGTCGGGCAAGCGCCCGCTGAGCACGCGCGCGAGCCGCAGGAAAAAGAAGCTGTAGAGGCTCATCGAGCGGCTCACGTCGAGCAGCAGAACGATGCGCGGGCGCTGCCGGCGCTTGCGCCGCCATCCGAGCTCGACCGGCAGCCCGCCGCGCGAGACGCTGCGGCGCAGGGTCCAGCGCAGATCGATCGTGCGCCCGAGATTCGCGCGCTGCTCGCGTCGCGTCTGGATGCCGCGCAGGCGCTGGGCAAAGCGGCGGATCGCGGCGTCGATGGCGAAGAGTTCGCTGCGATCGTTCAGATGGCGCAAATCCGCGTGCGCCAGCGATTCTGCCTGCGTGGCGCCTTCGTTTGCGGCGGCGCCCTCTTGCGACGCGCCGTCGCCGCGTCCTGCGAGCGATATCGGCGTGCCCTCGCTCGCGTCGGACGGTCCGCAGGCTCCATCGTCGCGCGCAAGCGGTCCAGCGCCGCCAGCACGCGTTTCGACGAGCTTGCGACGGTTTGGCGCGAGGAAATACGCGTCGAACAGTTCGTCGAAGCGCCGCCATTCCTGCGCGCGCGAGCACAGGAGCGCACGCAGGCTCCAGCGCAGCACGTCGCGGTCTGTCTGGCCCATGCGTTGCACCACATCGAGCGTTGCGGCAACGTCCGCGCTCGTCACACAGAACGCGTTCGCGCGCAGCCAGCCAGCGAAGCCCGCATAGCGGGCGACGAGGCGATCGGCAAGATCGCGCGGGGCAGCGCCTGGCAGCAGGGTGTCGATTCCGGTCAGCATGACGCCACCAGTTTTTCGACCACCGGCCGCGTAAGACTGGCCTGATCCTCGCGCGTTTTCACGAGCGCGGCGAGCGAATCCATCACGCGGTCCACACCGTTTTCGTCGAGCGCGCTCACGCCAAGGCGCAGCAGCGCGGCCACCCAGTCGAGCGTTTCCGCGAGGCCGGGTTTGCGGCGCAGCGCCATCTCGCGCACCGCATGCACGAATTCGACGATCTGAGCCGCCAGCGCCTCCGGCACCTCGGGAACCTGGGTCCGCACGATCATGAGTTCGCGCTGGAACGACGGGTAATCGACGTACTGATAGAGGCAACGGCGGCGCAGTGCGTCGGAGATTTCGCGCGTGCCGTTCGAGGTCAGGATCACATAGGGCCGCTCGGTCGCGCGGATCACGCCAAGCTCGGGAATCGACAGCTGGAAATCCGAAAGCAGCTCGAGCAGGTAGGCTTCGAACGCCTCGTCGGTGCGGTCGATTTCGTCGATCAGCAGCACGGGCGCGGGCGTAGTCGTGATGGCTTCGAGCAGCGGGCGCTTGAGCAGATAGCGCTCGGAGAAAATGTCCTGCTCCTTGTCGCGCAGCGGCCGCGCGTCCTGCTCGAAGAGCTTGATCGCCAGTAGCTGGTGAACGTAGTTCCACTCGTAAAGCGCCGCGTGCGCGTCGAGGCCCTCGTAGCATTGCAGGCGGATCAGCGGCGCGTCGAGCAGGCGCGCCAGCGCCTTCGCGACTTCAGTCTTGCCGACACCCGCCTCGCCCTCCAGCAGCAGCGGGCGGCGCATTTCCATCATGAGCAGCAGTGCAGCAGCGAAGCTGCGCTCCACGATGAACCGGTGGCCCGCGAGCTTCGCCTGCAGCGCGAGGACGTCCGGCATGCGGTCGGTCGGCGTCATGACGTGCCTCAGCGGCCCTGCGCCTTGCGCGTGAAGTGTCCGCGCAGCCAGTCGCGCACGATGGCCCACAAGAACGCAAGACCGTTCAGCTCGGCGGCTTGCGCAGGCGGCGCCGCGGCCGCCGTGGAAACCGGTGCTGATGCCGGCGCATCGGCCGCGTTCGCGGCAGCGTCCGGCGCAGCTTGCGGCGGCGCCATCGCACTCAGCCGGGCCGAGAAGTTCGCGACGAACTGCTTGAGCAACTGCTCCGACACGGGCCCCATGAGCCGCCCGCCCAGCGCGGCGGCCTTGCCGCTCATCGTCACCTCGCTCTTGCCGGTCAGCGTGCAGGTTTCGCCCGTAGGCTGCACACTGGCCGTGAGATCCATCGTCGCCGCCGAACTGCCGGTCGAATCCGTGCCTTTGCCGAGCAGATGCAGGCTGCGCGCAGCGGCGTCGAGCGCGAGCACTTCGATATCGCCCTTGAACGACATCGTCGCCGGACCGAGCCTCACCGTGATGGTTCCTTTGTAGTGCGTATCGTCGATGCGTTCAGTGATCTTCGCGCCCGGCATGCAGCCGGCCACTGCCTCGATGTCCTGCATTAGCGCCCAGGCGCGGTCGGGGCTTGCGTCGAGCGGAAATGCCTTGTCGAGTACGACTTTCATCAGGGGCTCCTCATTCGTGCGCGCTTGAACTCAGGCGGGCCGCGTCAATCCAAGCTCGCGGCATTGCTGCCACACGCGGTACGCGTTGTGCGGCATGTTCATATGCGTGACGCCGAGATGCGCGAAGGCATCGACCACGGCAGCCGTGAAGCACGGAATCGAGCCCACGTGCGGCGATTCGGCTACGCCTTTTGCGCCGATTGGGTGATGCGGCGACGGCGTCACCGTGTAGTCCGTTTCCCAATGCGGCGTTTCCACGGCCGTCGGCACGAAATAGTCGAGCAGCGTCGCGCCGAGCAGATTGCCCGCTTCGTCATAGGGCAACTCCTGGCCGAGCGCGACGGCGAAGCCTTCGGTCAGGCCGCCATGAATCTGCCCCTCGATGATCATCGGGTTGATCCGTGTGCCGCAGTCGTCGAGCGCGTAAAAGCGGCGTACGCGGATCTCGCCGGTATAGCGGTTGACGTCGAGCACGCACACGTACGCGCCGAACGGAAACGTGAAATTGGGCGGATCGTAATAGTCGACGGCCTCGAGGCCCATTTCCAGCCCTTCTGGCACGTTGTTATAGGCGGCCCACGCCACCTCTTTCACAGTCTTGAACTGGTCGGGCGAGCCTTTCAGCACGAAGCGGTCGAGATCGAACTCGACGTCGTCGGCGCTCGCTTCGAGCAGATGCGCGGCGATGCGGCGCGCCTTCTCGCGTATCTTGCGCGAGGCGCGCGCCACCGCAGCGCCCGCAACGGGCGTCGAACGCGAGCCATAGGTGCCGAGACCATATGGCGCAGTGGCCGTATCGCCCTCTTCCACCGTGATTTTCGAGGCCGGAATGCCCGCCTCCGACGCAATGATCTGTGCGTACGTGGTCTGGTGCCCCTGGCCCTGCGTGATCGTGCCCATGCGAGCGATGGCCGAGCCGTCCGGATGCACGCGAATCTCGCAAGAATCGAACATGCCCACGCCGAGGATGTCGCACATTTTCGACGGCCCCGCCCCGACGATCTCGGTGAAGTTCACCACGCCGATGCCCATGAGCCACTCCGCATCCGGATCGGCGCGGCGTTGCACCTGCTCCTGGCGCAATGCGTCGTAGTCGACAGCGGCCAGCACCTTTTTCAGCGCCGTTTCGTAGTCGCCCGAATCGTATTCGAGGCCTAGCGGTGTGGTGTACGGGAACTGATCCTTGCCGATGAAATTGCGCAAGCGGATCTCCGCCTTGTCGATGCCAAGCTTCTGCGCGAGCACGTCCACCATGCGCTCGATCAGGTAGACGGCCTCGGTCACGCGGAACGAGCAGCGGTACGCGACCCCGCCCGGAAACTTGTTCGTGTACACGCCGTCGACAGAAACGAACGCGTTGGGGATCGCATACGAGCCCGTGCAGACATGGAACATGCCGGCGGGCCACTTGGTCGGATCGGCGCACGCGTCGAATGCACCGTGATCGGCCACCACGTTGACGCGCAGTGCCTTGATGCGGCCGTCCTTGTCGGCGGCCAGTTCGCCGGTCATGTGGTAGTCGCGCGCGAATGCGGTGCTCGAGAGGTTTTCGTTGCGGGACTCGATCCACTTCACGGGACGCCCGAGCACGATAGAAGCCACGATCGACGTCACATAGCCAGGATACACGCCGACCTTGTTGCCGAAGCCGCCGCCGATATCGGGCGAAATGATGCGGATATTCGATTCTGGAATCGACGATAGCAGCCCGACCACGGTGCGCACGACATGTGGCGCCTGCGATGTGATATAGACCGTGAGATCGCCGCGCACCTTGTCGAACGACGCGACGCAGCCGCAGGTTTCGAGCGGGCACGGATGCACGCGTGGATACACGATGTCCTGCTTGACCGTGACTTCCGCGTTCTCGAACATGCGGTCCGTCTTGTCGCGGTCGCCCATCGTCCACGTGAAAATATGGTTAGGATGTCTACGCGCACCGTGCGCGCCGCTGTCCTTGTCGCGAATGTCCTCGCGAATCACGGGCGCGTCGGGTTCGAGCGCCTTCATCGGATCGACGAGCGCGGGCAGTTCCTCGTACTCCACTTCGACGAGTTCCGCCGCGTCGGCGGCGACGTAGCGGTCGTCGGCCACCACGAACGCGACTTCCTGATTCTGGAAGCAGACCTTTTCGTCGGCGAGCACCGCCTGCACGTCGCCTGCGAGCGTCGGCATCCAGTGCAGCTTGAGCGGCTTGAGGTCATCCGCCGTGAGCACGGCGTGCACGCCGGGATGCGCGAGCGCACGCGACTTGTCGATGCGCTTCACGCGCGCATGGGCGTAGGGACTGCGCACCATCACGCCGAACAGCATGCCCGGCATCTTGATGTCGTCCACGTAGTTGCCCTTGCCCTGGATAAAGCGCGGGTCCTCGCGGCGCTTGCGCGAGCAGCCCATGCCTTCGAGCGCGGCGAGACGTTCGAGATTGGCGTCGGGATTGTTCATGATGTGTCTCCCGGCGCTCAGTTTGCTTGCACCGCGCCCGCTTCGATGAGCGGATGCGAGGTTTCGACCGCTTCGCCGCGCAGCTTGCGCGCTGCGTATTGCACGGCCTTCACGATGTTCTGATACCCCGTGCAGCGGCACAGGTTCCCCGCCATCCAGTAGCGGATTTCCGTTTCCGTGGGATCGGGGTTCTCCTGGAGCAGGCGGTACGCGCGCATCAACATGCCGGGCGTACAGAAGCCGCATTGCAGCCCGTGCTCCTGCATGAAACCCTCCTGCAGCGCATGCAGCGCGCCGCCTTCGGCGAGTCCTTCGACCGTGCGGACCTCCGCGCCCTGTGCCTGCACGGTGAGCAGCGTGCATGACTTCACGGACATGCCGTTGAAATCGACGGTGCAGGCGCCGCAATGCGACGTCTCGCATCCGATATGCGGGCCGGTGTGCTGGCACTTTTCGCGCAGCGTGTGAATCAGCAGTTCGCGCGGCTCGACGACGACGTCGACCTCGCTGCCGTTCAGGCTGAAGGACACCATGGTTTTGCTGGCCATTTCGCGTTCTCCGTGAGTCAAGTCGCTGCGTCAGGGGCGTGCCGGGTTCGCGGCCCGTTCGTATGCGGTATTGAGCGCTCTGCGGGTCATCTCGCCCGTCATTGCGCGCTTGTAGTCGGCGTCGCCGCGCAGATCCTCCACGGGGTTGCACGCCGCCATCGCGAGCCGCGCCGCTTCATCCAGCGCGCGTGCGTCGAACGGCTTGCCGACGAGCGCCTGCTCGGCGTCCACCGCGCGGATCACCGTGTCGCCGACATTCGTCAGAGCAATGCGTACGTGCTCGACATTACCGCCTGCAAGGCGCAGCGTGACGGCCGCCGCCGCGGTCGCGAAGTCGCCGGTCTTGCGCTTGAGTTTCGCGTAGCAATAGCCGGTGCCGGGCGGCGGCACGGGAATGCGGATGCCCGTCATGATTTCGCCCGGCTCCATCAGCGTCGCATAGGTGCCGACGAAGAAGCCGTCCGCGCTCACCACGCGCTCGCCCGCCGCGCCTTGCAGCACGAACGAAGCATCGAGCGCGATCATCAACGCGGGATGATCGTTGCCTGGATCGCCGTGCGAAAGATCGCCGCCCAGCGTGCCGCGATAGCGCACCTGCGGATCGGCAATCTGCCGCGCGCCCTCGACGATGAGCGGGCAGCGCGATTGCAGCAGCGCGGACCAGATCAACTCGTTCTCGGTCGTCATCGCGCCGATCCACAGCGTGCCGTTTTCCTCGCGGATGCCTTTGAGTTCGGTCAGCCGGCCGAGGTCGATCAGATGATCGGGCTGCGCGAAACGCAGCTTCATCATCGGCAGCAGGCTGTGACCGCCCGCGAGCAGCTTCGCCGTTTCGCCGTGCGTGCCGAGCAAAGCGAACGCCTCGGACAAGGTTTGTGGAGCGTGGTATTCGAATGGGCGGGGAATCACACTAGTCTCCTTGTTGGCATCGTCCTGAAGTTCAGGATTTCACAATGCAACGCAGCAATTCAACGGGTTTTCGCGAACGGCGTCCTCGTTGCGCCGGGTGCGGGAAAACTTGCGTGAAAAGGGGAAAGGACATAAAACTCAGGCAGCGTCCCGCCGCCGCAGACGCCGCGCACAACGCCGCGGCAGCATCGGGGAGAACCCTGGATGAAACCGTTCGAGCACGCCATGCCGACCACCGACACGCGCCGCGCCGAGACTTTTCAGCACCGCCTGGAGCAGTTCAATCCGGGCGTGGTATGGCTCGACGCGCAGGGGCGCGTGAGCGCGTTCAACGACGTCGCACTGCAGATTCTCGGACCGGCGGGCGAACAGTCGCTGGGCGTTGCTCAGGACAAGCTGTTCGGCATCGACGTCGTGCAGCTGCATCCGGCAAAAAGTCGCGACAAGCTGCGCTTCCTGCTGCAGTCGCGCGACGCGGGCGGCTGCCCCGTGAAGTCGCCCCCGCCGGTCGCGATGATGATCAACATCCCCGACCGCATTCTCATGCTCAAGGTGTCGCGCATGTCGGACATGCACGGCGCGTGCGGCACCTGCATGATCTTCTACGACCTCACCGACATCACGACCGAGCCCTCGGCTGAGCCAACGGCGGAGTCGCTCGCCGGCGCGCCCACGCCGCCGCGGCGGCTCTTCAAGATTCCGGTGTACCGCAAGAATCGCGTGATCCTGATCGACCTGAAGGACATCGTGCGTTTTCAGGGCGACGGCCACTACACGACGATCGTCACGAAGGACGACCGCTATCTCTCCAACCTGTCGCTCTCGGACCTCGAACTGCGACTCGACAGCAACACGTTTTTGCGCGTGCATCGCAGCCACATCGTCAACCTGCCGTACGCGGTCGAACTCGTCAAAGCCGACGACAGCGTGAACCTCGTGATGGACGACGGCGAACGCAGCGTCGTGCCGGTGAGCCGCACGCGCGCCGCACAACTGAAGGAGTGGCTTGGCGTGGTTTGAGGGCAAACGCTAATGGCTACACGTCAGCCGGCCGCACTCGTTCGTCCTAGAATTAATATCAGGGGGCGAGGCGAGATGAAGCGCGAACTGGTCACGGGGCTACTGTGCGGCGCACTACTTGCCGGTTGCGTGTCGGCCGGTGTCGAGGTGCGGCCCGATCAGATGGCGAACTTCAGGCACGGCGTCACGACACTGCAAGACGTGAGAACCGCGCTCGGCCCGGCGTCCGTCGAAACCACGCTGGACGACGGCTCGACGCTGCTCGTCTACACCTACGTGACGTCACGTCCGCACCCGGAAAGCTATATCCCGTTCATCGGAGCGCTGGTTGCCGGCTCCGACACACACTCTTCCGCAGCCGTTTTTCTGTTCGATTCGCATGGCCTCCTCAAAAGCGCGAACAACACGAGCTCGAACGTCGGCACCGGCATGACGAGCGTCCATAGCGCACAACCCAGTGCGCCCGCGCCAGTCTCCGAGGCGCCTGTGGTGATCGAAAGCGTCCCGCCGCCCGCCGTTCAGACCGCCGAGCCGACGCCAGAAGTCGACTTCGTGCCCGCGTCGCAAATGCCCAGCGAACCTCAACCGGAAAATCCGCTTCAGCCGGCTCCGGTCGAATAGCCCTCCCCCTTGTGCAGGAATGCGCGTCGCATCGTGCGCGTATGTGCGCTACAGCACACTTGGGAAGCCGCAGCGAGAATACGCTAGGAGTCCAAAATTAGAAGCAGCGAACGCCGGAGCAGTCCCGCAGCGGAGAACGAAATGTCAAACTTGCCCTGGCTTTCGCAATATCCCGCTGGCGTTTCGGCAGACGTCGACTTCGATGGCTATCCCTCGATGGCAGCCCTCCTGGAACAGGCCGTCGCGCACTTCGGCGACAGGATCGCCTTTCATCAGTTCGGCGTAGATATCACCTATCGTGAGCTGGAAGCGAACTCCGCGCGCCTCGCCGCCTATTTCCAGAAAGACCTTGGGCTGAAACCCGGCGAGCGCATCGCGCTCATGTTGCCGAACTCCCTGCAACACCCCATCGCAATGTTCGCCGCGCTTCGGGCCGGGCTCACCGTGGTCAACGTCAACCCGCTCTACACCGCGCCGGAACTGGCGAACTTGATCAGGGATTCCGGTGCGCGTGCGATCGTGGTCATGGAGGTTTGCGCGGCGACCGTCGAGCAGGCGCTCGCGCATGTCGCCATCGAGCACGTGATCGTCGCGCGTGTGGCGGAGATGCAGCGCTTCCCGAAATCCATCCTTGTCGATTACGTCGTACGAAAAAAGAAGAAGCTCGTCCCGCACTGGACCATCCCCGGTGCGATTGCCTTCAAGAGCGCCATGACCGCGCGAGCGGCCGCGGACTTCGTGAGGCCAGTGCTGAACCGCGAGACCCGAGCGTTTCTGCAATACACCGGCGGCACGACCGGCGAGCCCAAAGGCGCCGTGCTGACGCATGGCAACGTCGTCGCTGACGTGCTGATATTTGCCGCGTGGGTCAAGCCGGTGTTCCGGGCGAGCGGCGAAATCACGCTCGTCGCCCTGCCCCTGTACCACGTGGCGGCCCTGGTGTGCCAGTGCCTCGTCTCGTTTCATCTGGGCACCCGCTGCGTGCTGGTGATGAACCCACGCGATATTCGCGCGCTGGTGAAGGACTTTGCAACGCACCGGCCAACCGTGTTTGGCGGCCTCAACACGCTCTTTACGGCGCTGATGAACAACGAGGATTTTGGCGCGCTCGACTTCTCCTCGCTGCGCAGTACGTTCGGAGGCGGCACCGCGACCCAGCCGGCAGTGGCCGAGCGCTGGCAGAAACTCACTGGTACCCCGGTGGTGGAAGCCTACGGGCTTTCGGAAGCCGCCGGCGCGGTGACGGCCAATCCCGTCACGCTCACCGCCTTCGAAGGCACGATCGGCGTGCCGCTGCCTTCCATGCGCATCGAAATCCGCGACGAAAGCGGCGCGGCCGTGCGCAGCGGTATGCCGGGCGAAATCTTTGTCGCGGGGCCCGTCGTCATGCAAGGCTACTTCAACCGGCCGGAGGAAACGGCGCATGCGATCGGCACCGATGGATTCTTTGCTACCGGCGACATCGGCATCATGGACGAGCGCGGCGTGATCCGGATTGTCGACCGCAAGCGGGACATGATTCTGGTCTCCGGCTTCAACGTCTATCCGAACGAGGTCGAAGGCGTCCTGTTCCGGCATCCCGGCATTCTGGAGGTCGCGGTCGTTGGCGTGGCGGACTCGCAATCCGGCGAGACGCCCGTCGCCTTCGTGGTGAAAAAGGTACCGGATCTGACCGAGTCGGACGTAATTGAGTTTGCGCGGACGAGCCTCGCCGCTTACAAAGTGCCGAAACACGTGGTCTTCGTGAACGATCTGCCGAAAACGCCAGTTGGAAAAGTGCTGCGGCGACAATTGCGAGACCGGCTGAGCGTATAGCGCGGCGCTGCTATTCAGCGGTGGCATAATCGCGAGCATCGGGCAGCCGCGTCCCCGACCGCCGCGACAAGAACCGCATGCTCCAGCGCCATGGATCAAACTGACGACTTCACCGTACGCACCATGTCGGCCGACGAGGTGGCCATGTCGGTCGAATGGGCCGCCGCAGAGGGGTGGAACCCCGGGCTGCACGACCCGCGCTGTTTCAGGGAAGCGGACCCCCAAGGTTTCTTTGTCGGCGTATGGCGCGGCGAGCCGGTCGCGTGCCTTAGCGCCGTCGCCTACGACGACAGCTTTGGCTTTATCGGTCTCTACATCGTGAAACCCGGATTCCGCGGCAAGGGTTTCGGCATGCGAATCTGGCAGCACGGCATGCGTTACCTGGGAGACCGCAACATCGGTCTCGACGGCGTCGTTGCCCAGCAGGCGAACTACGGGAAATCGGGGTTCCGGCTCGCGTACCGCAACATCCGCTATCAGGGGCGTGTGAATGGCATCGGTTGCGCGCATGTGACGGCAGCGGCCGGCGTGCCGTTCGAGCAGTTGCTTGCCTACGATCGCCAGTGTTTTCCCGCGCCGCGCGAGCGTTTCGTCTCCGCGTGGATCGCCCAGCCGGATGCCGTTGCGCTCGCAACGATCGACGCGGGCCGCATCGCCGGATACGGCGTCGTGCGCCGCTGCGAGGCGGGTTGCAAGATCGGCCCGCTCTTCGCCGACGATGCTGACGTGGCCACGGGCCTCTTGCGCGCGCTGGCGGCGAGCATGCCCGGCGAGGTCATCGTGCTCGACGTGCCGGAAACGAATCCTGCGGCAGTCGCGCTGGCGCAACGGCACGGCATGACGAGCGTCTTCGAAACCGCGCGGATGTACACGCAAGAGGCGCCCGCGATTGCGATCGATCGCGTGTTCGGTGTGACGTCGTTCGAGCTGGGGTGATGTTTCTAAAGCTCGAGCCGCTGAACATAGCCCGTGAGTTCGAGATACCCGCGTCCTATCGAGTTTGCAGCGGTGTTTGCAGTGCTCGCATCCGCCCGATACGCCGTCACTGCGCCCTCCCAATACACCGCGCCCGTGGTCGCGCGGCTGTCGAACTCCTGATCGTCCATGAGCGGCACAAGCGTCAAATGGAGGTCCTGCACATCGACTCGCATCGCCACCGGATACTCCGCGCCGGTGTGCGGCGAACGCCAGCGGCGCAGCGGCATGAAGCGAATGCTATCGGGGGCTAGCGCATGCGTGCTGCCGTCGGCCGCGCGCAGCGTGCCGCCTGCCCAATACTTGCGGCCTGCCTTGTCGCGGATCTGCAGCGCCATCAATGCGCCGCCATCATCGAAATTGATGCCGATCCAATCCCAGCCGACCGCGTCGTCGGCGAGCGGCGCCGACGACCATTCGTGGTCGAGCCAGGCCTGGCCGCGCACATGCTCCCCCTTGTGTGGCGATTGACCACTACGCTTGAGCACGCCGTCGATTTGCAGCCACGGCACGCTGTAGTAATAGCTGGCCTCGTCCGGCAGCGGACCTTTGCGGCTATACCCGTTTTCACCGTTGACGAGCACCGGCTGCGTGGGCGCCAGCGTGAAGGCGAACGCAAAGCCGGGCGTGGCGACGTTCAGGCGGTAGTGGCCATCCGCGTGGCGATCGAGCGACCAGTCGTCGATGTGGACTGCCGTGTCCGTCTCGCTCGCATCGGCGAGACCAAAGCCGCGGCGCGCGACGCGCTGGTCGTGCTGCAAGGCGCCCGCGTACGGGTCGCTCAGCGCCACGTTGGCGAACAACAATTGAGTCGGCGCGAAGCGGCTCGGGTTGGCGTCGTCGAGCGCGGGGCGCGAGCGGAAGAACGTCGCTTCGAAACCCAGCGATGCATTGCCGTCCGTTTGCAGCCAGCCGGTCACGTACCACCATTCGTTGCGGTAGCGTGAATGCGCGCCATAGTCGCGCGGAAACACAAGCGGCGGTCCGCTTGTCACCGCTGGATATTGCGGCATGCTTGCCCACGCGGCGTTCTGCGCGAACTCAACTAGCAGCGGCCATAAAAGGAACGTGCGTCGTCTCATCGCGTCACCAGTCGTCGCGCACGGCGCGCACCGCGTCGACCGACATCGCGGCGCGCGAACTCACGAGCGCCGTGAGCGCTGCGGCGACGACGACCGCCGAAGCCAGCGCGCCCAGCAACCCCCACGGCATGTGCACGCTCATCGTCCAGTGAAACGACTGCGGATTGACGACATGCACGAGCACCATCGCGAGACTCACACCGAGCGTCAGGCCGGCGAGCACGCCAAGCAGCGCCACGAGTGCGCCTTCCATCGCGAGCATGACCGCAATCTGGCGACGCGTCACGCCGATGTGCCGCAGCATGCCGAACTCGCGCGTGCGCGCGAGCGCCTGCGAGCCGAAGCTCGCGCCGACGCCGAACAGCCCGATGATCACCGCCACCGCTTCCAGCAGATACGTCACAGCGAAGCTGCGGTCGAAGATCCGCAGGCTCGCGGCGCGAATCTCGCCGGGCTGCGCGAATTCGAGATGCTGCCCGCCCCGCACACTGGCGCGCAAGCGTGCGATCGCCTGCGCCGGGGCCACGCCTTGCGCGAGCCATAAGGCGGCATCGCTCACGCGGGTGTCGCCAGTGAGCCGGCGATAGTCGCTCGCATTGATCACGATGGCCCCGAACTGGCGCGCATAATCGCGCCAGATGCCGGCCACCGTGAACGGGACGCGCTGCCCCGCCAGCGGCAGCGTGATGCGCTGGCCCGGGTGCATTCCGTACAGATCGGCAGCGGCCTCGCTGATCCATACCGGCGGCGGGTCGCCGGCTTGCGGCACGAAAGGCGCCGTCGTGAGCGGCAGGCGAGCGCCAGGATTACGCTCATCGATAGGCCGCGCGAGCAGGCTCACGGGCGGCAGACGTGCGTCGAGCGAGAGTTGCGTCGCGCGAAGAAACTCGGCGCGCGCAATGCCTGGCGTGGCGGCGATAGCCGTCTGATCGCCCGGCGAAAGAAACGCGCTGTCACCGCCGGGCGAAGCGCGCAGATACAGCGGCGCGGGCAGCAGCAACTGCAGCCAGTCGTCGACCGCGACGCGAAAGCTCGACACCATGATCGCCATCGCCGTCATCAGGCTGAAGCTCGTGACGATGCCCGCGAGGCCGATCGTCGCGCGGCCGGGGGCATTGGCGAGTTGCGCGAGCACGAGCTGCGGCAAGGCATGGTCCGAGCGCGGCAGCAAGGCGAATACCGCGCGTGCGACGGCTGGCATCGCGAGCACGCCGCCCAGCAGCAACAGCGCGATGGCGAGATAGCCGAGCACCGGCAAGCCGGCCACGGGCGGCAACAGCGCCGCGACGAGCCCGGCCGCGATCGCGAGCAGCGCCGCCGTGACGGTGCGCTTCGTGGAAAGGCGCGCGGCCGGCGCTTCCTCGTCGCCCGCTTTCAGCGCCCGCGCGGGCCGCGCCCTCGCCGCTTCGAGCGCCGGCGCGAGACTGCCGAGCACCGACGCGCCTACGCCCAGCGCGAAAAATATCGCGGCGGGCAGCGCATCGAAATGCACGCGCGGCTGCACCCCTTCGAAATAGCCGCCGCCCAGATCGCCGCCCGCATAGCGGAGCACGGCGGCCGCGAGCGCGAAGCCGATGGCAAGGCCCGCAGCGGCGCCGAGCACGCCGAGCATGGCGCCCTCCGTGACGACGAGCCACAGCACGCCGCGCTGCGTCACGCCGATCGCGCGCAGCAGCGCAAACTGCGCGCGTCGCCGCAGCACGGCGAGGGCCTGCATCGTGAAGACGAGGAACGCGCCCGTGAAGAGCGCCACGAGCGCGAGCACGTTGAGGTTCGCGCGATACGCGCGCGAGAGCATCGACGTGCGGTGGGCGTTGTCGCCTGGCGTGACGGCGGCGACGCCCGCAGGCAAGCGCGCCGCGATTCGATGCGCGAACACTTCGGCGTCGACGCCCGGCTTGAGCTTGATGTCGATTCGCCCGAGCGTGCCGAGCCGCTGCAGGCGCCATTGCGCGGCGCCGATATCCATTACGCCGACGCGCACGGCATCGCCCGATGCGGGCAGCACGCCCGCGACGCGCAGCGCGACCGATGCGAGCCCGACCTGCACCGCGAGCGTATCGCCGGGCTTGAGCGCGAGCCAGGTCAGCGCGGCCGGCGAGAGAAACACGGTGTCCGAGTCGAGCAGATCGAGCGTGGTGGGCGCCTTCGTACCTTGCGTGGCTTGCGTGCCCTGCGTGCCGTTCGCGCGATTAGCGCGATTGGCGCCATTAGGGCGATCCAGCCGCCCGACGAGATTCGGCGTGACGTAGCCCGCGCGAAACACATCGACGCCGAGCAGCTTCAACGATTCGTCGCGTCCCGCCACGCGCGCGTCGACCTCGACCACCGGGCTTGCCGCAGCGACTTCGGGCATGCCGGCGATGCGCGGGTACAGCGCTTCATCGAAACCGGCGCGCGGGCCGCGCAGCTCGATATCGGCGTTGCCCATCAGCGAATTGACGGTGGACGAAAGCTCGCTCAGCGCCGCGCGATTGATCAACTGCACGGCATAGCCCATCGCGACGCCCGCTGCGATCGCGAGAATGCCGATCAACGTACGCAGCGGATGCGCGCGAATTTCCCCCGCGATGAGCGCGGCGCCGACGCCGCCCGCGGGCATGCGACTGCGCGGATGGCGCAACAAGCACGCAGTGCGCGCCGCAGCGCAGCCGCTCGATGGACGCACAGCATCGAGCCAGCGCATCTGAGGCTACGCTCCGCCCGCGCCAGGCGCGTGCGGCTCGAGCCCTTCGGGCGTGAGCCGCAGCACGCGGTCGGCGGCAGCCGCCACGGCCGCCGAGTGCGTCGCGAGCAGCACGCCCGCGCCGTTCTGTTGCGCCAGCTCGCGCAGCAGCGCGAGAATGCGCATCGCCGTGTCGTGATCGAGATTGCCGGTAGGCTCATCGGCCAGCACGAGACGCGGCTGATGCACAAGCGCACGCGCGATCGCCACGCGCTGCAACTCTCCGCCCGACAATTCGCGCGGCAGCGCGTGTTCGCGCCCGCCAAGCCCAACCGACTCCAGCACCGACGACACGCGCGCCTGGACCTCTTTCGCGCGCACGCCGTTCAAGCGCAGCGGCAGCGCAATGTTCTGCGCCGCCGAGAGATTCGGCAGCACATGGAACGCCTGAAACACGAAGCCCATTTTCTCGCGCCGCTGCAGCGTGGCAGCGTCGTCGTCGAGCGCGGCGAGATCGTGTCCGTCGAAGACGATTTGTCCCGCATCCGGCCGGTCGAGCCCGGCCGCGAGATTGAGCAGCGTCGATTTGCCGGCGCCCGACTCGCCCACGATCGCGACGCATTCACCTGAGCGCAGTTCGAGATTCACGCCGCGCAGCACGTTGCGCGGCGTGGTGCCGTCGTAGTGCTTCGACACGTTGGCGAGCGTCAGCATCATGGGGCATTGGCCGGTCATGCGTCGCGCCTACCCCGCGGGCCCCATACCGCCCTGCGGCGACGTCGTGGTCGAGCCGGGGCGGCGCAGCATCTTGTCGACCTCGCCCGCGTGCTGCTCCTCGACCTGGATCATCTGGCGCGCGTACTCCTCGAGCGCGACCGAGCGGTCTGCCACGAGCGAGAGCAGCTCGCGGTAAAGCCCGAGCGCGATCTGTTCGGCTTCGAGCGATTCGCGCAGGATTGACCCGATATCGAACGTGTGGGAATCGAGCAGCGGACCGATGGCGAGCGACGGATACGCGCCGAGGGTCGTGATCCATTCGCCCGCCTTCTGCGCATGCAGCAGCGATTCGTCGGCCTGCTGCCGCAGCCATGAAACGATCGGAATGCGTCCGAATCCGAACACCAGGAACGAATAGTGCGTGTACCGCACAACGCCCGCGAGCTCGGACTCGAGGATCTTGTTCAGCACTGCGACGACCGGCTCCTTCTCGATCTCAGTCATGTTGCCTCCCATGCAAGGCAGGTAAGCGGTGGGTAGTTCGTCACACTTCCCTCTTGCGCAAATCGCGCACGAAGCGTGCGCAAGCGAACTGACGCATTCGATTGTTGCACTTATCTCGGTTTGGCGCTGGCGTCGAGAAGCCGTGCCTCGAGCAGGCGCGCGAGCGCGAGTCCCCCCTCGCGCATGATCGAATCGTGATTCCAGCGGAATACCAGCCGCGCAAGCGGCGCGTACGCGAGCGCGCTCATCCATGCGCTCGCCGTCCTGACGTGCCAGTCGTAGCGCACCACCGTGCGGCTGCCGTCGGCGGCGAAATGCCAGCGCCCCACGCCCTCCAGAGCGCCGCTGGCCTCCCCCTCGAGCGCCACGAGTGGCGCGACGCGTGTCACGCGCACGTCGATGATCACACGATAAGGCAGCACGCCCTTCCACGTGTAACGATGCACCGCGCCCAGGCCGTCGGTTTCGCCCGCTTGCAACTCGCGCACCGCTTCGACGTTCTTCCACCACCTCGGCCAGTTCATCGAATCGTGGATCGCGTCCCACACCGACTGCACGGGCGCCTCGATGCACCACAAGGTGGTCAGACGGAATTCCGCCATCGTTCGCTTCCTCCTTGTTTGCGATACGGCTATGTGTGCATTGCGTCGTGCGAAACCGTGTTCCAGAATGACCTGTCTTGCACAGTCGAGTATAGGAGGCGGCGATGACGCTCCCAGACCGGGATTTCGTGGCCGTCGCACTGACGCGCTTCGATGCGCTCACAAACTATCAGGTCACGCTGAAATCGACATCGGCGCGAGCGGAAACGGTCGAGGTACTTTATGGCTACCGCAAACCGGGTTTCGTCCGGATGGACTTCATGCATCCGCATGCCGGCGCGACGCTCACCTTCAACCCCGAATCGGGGAAGGTCAAGCTTTGGCCATTCGGCATCGACACATTTCCGAGGCTCACGCTGAGCCCCGACAATCCCATGATCCAGAGCCCGCAGGGTCATCGCGTCGACCAGTCCGATATCGGAGCGCTGCTCGCCAACGTGCGTGAGCTTGAGCAGCATGGCGACACGCAGGTCGTCGGCGCCGAGACGATCGGCACGCGTGAAGCGGCGCATGTGATCGTGACGTGCCGGCCCGGACATCTGGCGACCGGCGTGTTCCGCTATGAGTTGTGGTTCGATGTGAGCCACGGTCTGCCCGTGAAGGTCGTGAGCGAGGGCGAGTCTCGCGAGCCGATCGAAACGGTGATGATGGAGAACCTGCGCATCGACGTGCCAGAGTCGCAGCTCAGGCCGTTTGGCTAGCCGCGCGCGTTGAAACGGCACTGGGGAAATCACTAATCCTCAGGTTAATCGAGGCGTAAACATCACATCCTAGAATGCTTCAACCGCTTAGGATGCCAAATAACCAGCCAGCCGAGGCGCGCGACGATTCAGCCATCGTCGGTAAAGTTACGTCTGCCCCCAATCGTTGCTAACGCAGTCAATGTCGAATCCGTCGACGGAATCTACCGTGCACGCACTGTTCGCACGGTCATCTCCGTTTCCTGGATCGAAGGGACATGGCATGTTCAAAAACGTTATCGAGCTCGCAAGACAAGTGCGGCGCAGCGAAGACTTCAAGAATGCGCTCAATACGCCGGCCCGCCTTTCCCTGCATGCCAGACAACGCTTCAATCGTGACCACTTCGCCATAGAGATCCGCGCGAGTTCGGGCTTTTTTTCGGTCATGCAGATCGTCTTGTGCATTCTCCTGTACTGCGACGAAAAGCGTCTGACGCCCGTCATTTCGGCGCGCGGCGGCAGTTATGGCGACGCGCAAGGCAAAATCGACTGGCTGGCCGAATGCTTCGAAAACCTCGCAGCCGCGCCGCACACCGCGAGGGCGGGTTTGCGAACTTCGGTTGTGCGCGATCTCGGCGATCTGGGTTTTCGCCGATACGAAGCGGGCCTCGGCCTCGAACGCGCGAGTGCGGTGTTCCTGTCGAACTACCGGCCAACCGGATCGATCCGCGAGGAAGTCGAGCGCATTCGCGAGCGGCTCGATATCGGCGCTTCGACGCTGGGCGTCCATTTTCGCGGCACCGATAAAAAATTCGAGGCCCATACGATCGAGTGGAGTGCGTTTTGCCGCATGGTCGAGACAACACTCGCGCACGACCACCGTCTCACCAATATCTTCGTCTCCAGCGACGAGCAGGCTTTTCTCGACTTCTTCCTGAAGTGGGGCTTCGCTGTACCGGTCAGCGTCGCGCCCGCCGCGCTGCTTTCGAGCGGAGAGAAGCCCGTGCACTTCAGCGGACATTCGGGACTCGCAATCGCCCGCGAAGCCCTGGTCGCGAGCCTGCTGCTTGCTCATTGCGGGCAGTTGATCAAGACGCCCTCCTATCTCTCGGCGTGGTCGAAAGTCTTCAATCCGTCGCTGCGGGTGCGGCTCGCCGTGCCGCCACGCGAAAACGCATTCTGGTTTCCCGACAGCCAGATCTGGACCGAGCAGACCAGGCGCGATAACGACCTCGCCAATCCCGAAACCGGAATTGCGGCATTCGACTCGCCGTTCGCAGGGACCGGGGCGGCTGCAAACGCGGGGACCTTGCCCCGTCCCATCGACCTTTAAAGACATATCATCGAAACAACAAACGCAGGGCGAGGGCAACTGCGAGCATCGTCATGGACTGGCTGGCCAATACCGTTCTCGTGTTACACGCGCTGGTCGTCCTGTTCATCGTCGGCGGATTGCTCGCGATCTGGTTAGGCGCAGCGTTACGGCGCGACTGGGTACGCAGCCGCGTGTTCCGGCTCACACATCTCCTGGCGATAGGCGTCGTCGCCGCGCTTGCCGTCCTCGGCATACCGTGTCCTCTCACGGTCCTCGAAGACTGGCTGCGTACCGGCCACACAGGGCCGCAGGGCTTCGTGCAGCGCTGGGTGAGCGACTGGCTGTATTACGACCTGCCCGGCTGGGTGTTTGCGACGGCCTATGCGATGTTTCTGCTGGTTGTGGCCGTCACGTGGTTTCGCGTCCCGCCGCGTTCGAGGCGGCAGTCAGGTCATTGAATCTTGCCTGCGCGTACCATGCAAGTCGCATAATGGCGAAGTCCACACGCCTCGCGACACGCACGCTCGCGCGCCCCGTCCGTCGTCAGTTTGCTGACGTTCGAGTTCGCGTCGCCGCCCTGGCATGGAGGTTTTCAAATGACACAGGGCAGCTACGACATCGTGATCGCGGGCGGCGGCCTTGGCGGCGCAACGCTTGGCCGCGCACTGGCAGGCGCGGGGGCGCGCACGCTCATCGTCGAGCGCGAGACGTCGTTCAAGGACCGCGTGCGCGGCGAGGGCATGATGCCGTGGGGCGTCGTCGAAGCGCGCGCGCTCGGCATCGAGCGTCTGCTATGCGATGACGGAGCGCATATCGTGCCGTACTGGAAGCGATACAGCGGCCTGGTGCCAGCCGATTGCCGCGACCTCGCGGTCACCACGCCCGAGCACACCCCGTGTCTGGACTTCTATCATCCGTCGATGCAGCGCACCCTGCTGGACGCCGCCGAAGCATCGGGGGCCATTGTGCTGCGCGGCGCCGAGATCGTGGGCATCCAGCCGGGCGATGCCGCGGGCAAGGCGCCGGTCGCCGAGATTCGAACCGATGGCGGCACACATCGGGTGAAGGCGCGCCTCGTGGTAGGCGCGGACGGACGCAGGTCGACAGTGCGCCGGGTCGCCGGCTTCACGCTCAGCCAGGATCCCGGGCGGCTGGTTGTGGCGGGCGTGCTCTACGAAGGGCTCGACGCACCGGAGGACTCGGTCCACCACTTCCAGTCCCCGGCGTTGGGTCAGGCCGCGCTGGTTTTTCCGATCGGGCAGCAGCGGTTCCGCTCGTATTTTGTCTCATGGGTCGGGCAGCGCACGCACCCCATCAGCGGCAGCGGGCATGTCCGCGAATTCCTCGACGCCTGCGTCGATACGGGCGTGCCGCGCGACTGGTTCGAGCACGCGAGTGTCGTGGGTCCGCTCGCGGCGTATCCCGGTGCAGACAGCTGGGTCGAGCACCCCTGCCACGGCGGCGTGGTGCTGATCGGCGACGCGGCGGCGGCCAGCGACCCATCATGGGGATGCGGCCTGTCGCTGACGCTTCGCGACGTCAGGGTGCTGCTCGAACGTTTGCTCGCGAACGATGACTGGGAAGCCGCCGCGCACGGGTACGCCTTCGAGCACGACCGCTACTACGGCGCCCTGCACCGCCTGCTGGACTGGCTCACCCAGTTGCTGTACGAACGCGGCGCGAACGCCGACGAGCGCCGCGCCCGCATCCTGCCGTGTTTCGCCATGGAGCCCGACCGCGCGCCCGATCTCCCGGGGCTCGGTCCGGAGGCGCCATCGGACGAAGCGGCGCGCCGGCGATTTTTCGTCGAGGATGGCTTCCTGCCTCGAGGCTGATGTCGCGGCGCGTGTTCTGCGTAACTCGCCTAACTCGCATGAGGAGCCTGGCGCGCTCACATGGCGCTTTTCGCGATCCTCGCCTTCAGCGCCTCGATCACCGCCCGCACCTTGCCCGACGGATAGCTCGTCGGCGCAAACACGGCCTGCACGTTCGAAGGCACGCCCGACCATTCGGGCAGCAAGCGCACGAGGGCCCCCGACGCAACGTCGGCCCGGGTCGAGAAGTCGGTCAGCGCGGCAAAGCCACCGCCCGCGAGGACCGCCGAGCGAGCAGACGTCGCCGTATTCACGCTCAGCGCGTTCACGCAGCGCACGCGGCGCACGGCCTTGTCACGCGTGACGCGACCCGCCGCAAGCTGCGCGGCGTCGCGCGTCAATTCGATCGTCGACGGATGGCGCAGCACCGTCATCGCGATATGCGGCAAGGACGCCAGTGCCTTCAGCGACCTCGGCATGCCGTGCTGCGCGACGAACGCGGGGCTCGCCACCAGCCATCGCACGTAGCTCCCGAGTTTCACCGAGCGGTAGTTCGAGTCCGGCAGACTGCCCAGCCGCACAGCCAGATCGATTCCCTCGCCGATCAGGTCGACGTAGTGGTCGGCGCAGATCAGTTCGATGTCGAGTTCCGGGTACGCGCCGCGCAAATCGACGAGCGCAGGCGCAACGATCTGCGCTCCGTAATCGACCGGCGCGCTCACCCGCAGCGCGCCGCGCGCGGGCGTGGCTTCGTTCGACACGGCCGAAAGCGCCTCTTCCGTCATCTGCAGGATGCGGCAGCTGGCGTCGTAGAACGCGCGGCCCGCATCGGTCACGGAAAGCTGACGCGTGGTGCGCGCGATCAGGCTCGCGCCGATCTCGCGCTCCAGCCGCTGCATATGTGCGCTGACCATCGTCTTGGCGATGCCGAGCCGCTCGGCCGCCGCAGTCAGCGACCCCGCTTCGACCACGGCGACGAACACCGCCAGCCGGTTCAGATTCACGTCGCGCACATCGGTCATCGGCGATTGTCCACTCTCGATAGAAAATGAATGCAAGCTTAGCAGTCTTCTCGCACGAGCAGTCATTGCCTAATCTGGAGGCTCCCTGGCGCTTCTTCCCGAGGCGCTTTCGTTATGGAGAATGCGATGCCCGCTGTGCGTCCCGATGTGCGTCCAACTGCGCCGATCCGCCTGTACACCACCCTGCTTTCCGGCCACGGACACCGCGTCCGGCTGTTCCTTTCCATGCTGGATTTACCGTTCGAGATCGTGCCGGTGGATCTTGCGGCGGGCGAACACCGCCAGCCTGCTTATCTGAAGCTCAATCCATTCGGCCAGGTGCCGACCATCGTCGACGGTGACACGGTGCTGTTCGATTCGAACGCGATTCTCGTCTATCTGGCCAGGCATTACGGCGATCCGTCGTGGCTGCCGGACGATGCGCATGGCGCGGCGGCCGTGCAACGCTGGCTCTCGCTCGCTGCCGGTCCGATCGCGTTCGGCCCGTGTGCCGCGCGCCTCGTCCACGTGTTCAAGCGCGATCTCGATCTTGCGCGCGCACAGGAAATCGCGAAGACGCTGCTGCCGCTGCTCGATGCCGAACTCGCGCACAAGCCGTTCGCCGCAGGCGATCACGTGACGATCGCCGATATCGCCGCGCATACCTACATCGCGCATGCACCGGAAGGCGGCGTGTCGCTCGAGCCGTATCCGCACTTGCGCGCGTGGCTCGAACGCGTGGCCGCATTGCCGGGTTTCGTGCCGATGCCTGCAACGAAAGCGGGCCTGCTCGCCGCCTGAACGGCACGCGTCCGTTGCCACCTCGAGGCCGTCATGAACGCTCTCCCCGAACTGAATCCGTATCGCGCCGCCGGTCCGTTTCACGATGGCGAACGTGAGGCGCAGTTGCGCGCGGGCGTCGCCGATGTCGCGCTGGAAAACGGCTCGCGCGGCATCCGCGATTACATGCCGGACCAGCATCGCGCATTCTTCGCAATGCTGCCGTTCATGGTGTTCGGCGGCGTCGATGCAAGCGGTCAGCCGTGGGCGACGCTGCGCGCGAACACGGCGGGGTTCGTCACGACGCCGGATAGCCGCACGCTGCGCATCGACGGCGGCGCGCTGCCGGGCGATCCGCTCGAAGGAACGTGGGTGCCGGGCGCGCGTATTGGCGGGCTCGGCATCCAGCCGCACACGCGGCGGCGCAACCGCGTGAATGGCGTGATCGAAACGGTCGATGGCGGCGTGGTCACGCTCGCGGTCAAGCAGAGCTTCGGCAACTGTGCGAAATACATCAATGGACGCGAGCCCACGTTCGTCGGCGAGGCGCCGGCGCGCGCCACGGTCGAACATGCCGAAACACTCTCGGCGCAAGATCGCGCGTTGATCGCACGCGCCGACGTGTTTTTCATCGCAAGCGCCAATATCGACGATGCAGCGGGAGCGGCGGGCGACGCCGACGTGTCGCATCGCGGCGGCATGCCGGGCTTCGTGCGGATCGACGACGAGCGCACGTTGACCGCGCCCGACTTCAGCGGCAACAAGTTCTTCAACACGATCGGCAATCTGCTGCGCGAACCGCGCGCGGGGTTGCTGTTCGTCGATTTTGCGCGCGGCGATCTGCTGTATCTGGCGGTGCGCGCGGAGGTGATCTGGGACGGCCCCGAAATCGCGCAATTTCCAATGGCGCAGCGGCTGGTGCGGTTTCATGTGGCAGCAGTCCGCCGCGTGCGAGAAGCCTTGCCGTTGCGATGGTCCGCGGTGGACTATGCGCCGCAGTGCGCGCAGGCCTCGACGGAACCTTCGCCGGCTGCCCCGAATCAAGCGGACGCGCGCGCGTGGCGTGCGCTGCGCGTGGCCGAGGTGCGCGACGAATCCCCAACGATCCGCTCGTTCCATTTCGAACCGGTGGACAATCAGCCGCTCGCACCGTTCGAAGCTGGGCAGTATCTTCCGCTGCGCATCGCCCTGCCGGGATCGGACAAGCCGCTCACGCGCACCTATACGCTCTCGGCGGCGCACGATGCCGCGCATCCGGCGCGCTACCGGATCAGCGTGAAGCGCGATGGCGCAGTGTCGCGCTGGCTCCATGAACACGCACGTAAAGGCTCGCTGATCGACACACAGGCGCCGCGCGGCGCGTTCAAGCTCGATGCACGCAGCCCGCGCGCGATCGTGCTGGCGGCGGCAGGCATCGGCATCACGCCGATGCTGGCGATGCTCGACGCGGCGCTCACGCGCGAACCGAAGCGCCGCATCCACGTGTTTCATGGCACGCGCGGTGAGCACGAAAGGCCGTTCGCGGCCGCGCTGCGCGAGATCGAGCGCACGCATCCGAACGTGTCGGTGCATCTGTTCGATAGCGCCGCGCGGCATGACTCGCCCGATGGCGCGCTCGCGGGACGCGTGAGCATCGATGCGCTGCGCCGCTTCCTGCCGTTCGACGACTACGACTTCTATCTGTGCGGCCCCGAGGCGTTCATGCGCGATCTGTACGACGGGCTGCGCGCGCTGAATATCGCGGACGAGCGCATCCGCTTCGAGGCATTCGGTCCGTCGAGTTTGAAGCGTGCGCCTGGCCATGCTCCCGTTGCGGGAGACGCGACGCAAGGCAGTCCGGTGACGTTTGCCCGCACGGGGAAAACAGTGCACTGGGCGCCGCAGCAGGGCTCGCTGCTCGATACCGCCGAGCGCTGCGGCGCAGACGCGGTGTCCAGTTGCCGCTCGGGCATGTGCGGGACCTGCGCTGCGCGCGTGCTGGACGGCAGCGTGGAGTACGACGAAGCGCCGGAATTCGACGTTGAGCCAGGCTACGCGCTGATCTGCGTCGGGCGCCCTGCGACGGGCGGCGTGACGCTCGATCTCTAGCGGCCGTTCGATCGCTAAACGCCGTTGTCCGCGCCGATGAGCCCCGAGGCTTGCAGATCCGCCAGGTCGGGGAGCGTCGAGGAAAACGCCGTGAGTTGCATCGCCTGGTCCACCAGCGCAGCCAGTCGCGGGAACGATGCGCTGTTGAAGGTGCGCGGGATCACCACCGAGGCACTTTGAAAAGCCACGACAGCCATGATATCGGCCTGCGAGATGCGAGCGCCGAGCAACCACGGGTCCGCCTGCGCGGCCTCCAGCACACGAAAGCCGCTCTCCATCTGCTCCCGGTATCCGGTCTGCAGGTGCGCCAACCGGTGAGCCTCAGGACGCAGCATCAGTTCGTCGCAATAGCGGGCCAGCTTGTCGTAACAGGCACAGCCGTAGCCGACGAGTTGCAGCGCGCGTACGCGCTCCGGGCCGCTCGCGGGCATCAGGCGCTGGTCGAGCGGCACGAGGCTGTCCAGATAGTCGACGATCGCGCTGCTGTCGATGAGCACCTGAGCGTCGTCGAGCTGCAATGCAGGCACCCGCACCATCGGACTGAACGCTCTCACGCGTTCCGCTTCCCGATAGGCGTGATAAGGCAGATGTTCGAACGGGAGCTTCAGCAGTTTCAGCGTGATACCCACCCGGCGCGTATAGCCGGAAAACCATGGACCCACCAGCTTCATCGGCAATCTCCAGCGGTGCGCGCTGGACGGCGCGCATAGCGCGAGTTTAGCGAGTTTCCGCCGGAGACATCGTTGCCGTGGAGCGCCGCGGCGCCGGTCGCGTAGCACGCTCAGCAGCGGCAGTTTAGACTTCGCGCTGGGCGTGCTGGCCTCGCCCGGATCCGACCAGGTGAGAACATGGATATCGTGCTAGCGATGAAAGTATTTGCCCGCGTGGTGGAGACGAACAGCTTCACGCGCGCGGCGGACACGCTCGACATGCCGCGTGCGCGCGTGACCGTGGTCGTTCAAAGCCTCGAAGCCCACCTGAAAACACGCCTGCTGCAACGCACAACGCGCAGCCTCAACCTCACGCCCGATGGCGCGGCCTACTACGAGCGGTGTGTGCGCGTGCTCGCGGACATCGACGACATCGAAAGCTCTTTTCTCGGCAAGCAGCGCTCCCCGCGCGGCAAGCTGCGCGTGGATATGCCCGGCGCGCTCGGGCGCCTCATCGTCATGCCCGCGCTGGGCGACTTCCACGAGCGGTTCCCGGAGATCGACCTGATGCTCGGTCTCGGCGACAAGCCGCTCGATCTCGTTCAGGAGGGCATCGACTGCGTGGTGCGCATCGGGACCTTGCAGGATTCGTCGCTGGTGGCGCGGCGCGTCGGCGTCTACCAGGCCGTCACGGTCGCGAGCCCCGCGTATCTCAAGAAGGCAGGCACCCCGCAAACTTTGGCCGAACTGGCCAGTCACCGCGCGGTGAACTACTACTGGCCCCGCACCGGCCGCGTCATGCCCCTCACGTTCGAAACCGACCGCGGCGAGGTGGCCGAGGTGAAGATGCCCGGCGCGATCGCCGTGAACGACGCCGAGGCCTATCTGGGCGGCGCGCTGAGTGGCCTTGGGATCGCCCAGGGCGCCCGCTTCATCGCGCTGCCCTACCTCGAATCGGGCGCGCTGGTCGAGATCCTTTCACCGTGGAAGCCGCCCACGCTGCCCATTTCCGCGGTTTATCCGCACAGCCGCCACCTCTCCGCCACCGTGCGCTCGTTCATCGACTGGATCGCCGAGCTGTTCCGCACCAACCCCTTGATGTCCAGCACCCCGGAAGCCGAAGCGCGCTGCCGCCCGACGAGCATCGATGCCCAGGACGCCCAGAACGCCGACGGGGCCGACCTGGCGGGGGACGAAGCGCAGCCGCTCGCGTGATGCCCGGCACAATTACACGCGCAGACCGGGCATTGTTCTCTTTCCCGATAACACTGTTGAGGCGAACGCGAGATTTATCGGCCCAGCGGTAGAAACCACAATTCGACCATTGTTCGTTTCAGTGAGAACGCAATGCGTTGAACGGCATGTCTACCGTTTCGGATTCGAATCTGCTGGTCGAGGAAGTGCGCATCGACGGCTACAGCCAGCCGGTTGCCGTGCGCAGCTTCAGGCCCGGACGACGGGAGCGCCGCCTCTCGATCGTCCTCTACTTTCACGGCGGTCTCTTCACCGCCGGCACGCTTGACGAAACCGCTGCCGCGTGCGGCACGCTCGCGCTCGAGGCGCACGCCTGGGTGCTGTCGGTGGACTACTCGCTCGCGCCCGCTTTTCCGTTTCCGAGCGCGCTGGAAGACGCACACCGCGCCTTGCAGTGGGCGCGTGCGCAAGCCGGCACGGTATGCGCAGACAAAAGGCGTATGGCCGTCGCCGGTCACGACGCGGGCGGCAACATCGCGGCGGGGCTCGCCGCCGTCGCGCGCGATCGCGGCGACATCTGCGTGCGCGCCCAGCTGTTGTTCGCGCCGCTGCTCGATCCCAGCATGACGCGCGTCGGTCCCGACGCCCGCAATGCAGCGCCGAAGCTCGACGCGCTGGCGCACGCCTGGCAGGCCTACCTGCCCTCCTTCGCGCAGCGCATTCATCCCTATGCCGCGCCCCTCGAATCGCGTCGCCTCGCGAAGCTGCCGGCGGCGTTCATCGCCAGCGTCGAGCACGACCCGCTGCACGCCGAAGCGGAACACTATGCCGCCGCGCTGATCACCGCGGGCGTGCCGACGCAATGCGAGCGCTACGCCGAGACGACGCGCAACGGCATCGCGGCGCACACGCCCGCACTGCTCGCGGCAAGCCGATTCCTCCAGCTTCACCTTGCGGCCGGTTAGCCGGGTAGCCGCTTCGAAGCGTTTGTTCACCCTCACCACCCTCAGGAGCATCACCATGAAACTCAGCGGAAATACGGTCTTCATCACCGGCGGCACCTCGGGCATCGGCCGCGCACTCGCAGAAGCCCTCCACAGCGGTGGCAACAAAGTCATCGTCGCGGGGCGGCGCAAGGCGCTGCTCGACGAGATCGCCCGCGACAATCCCGGTATCGATACCGTCGAACTCAACATCGGCGACGCCACGCAGATTCGCGAAGTCGCCGCGCAGTTGATCGCGCGTTATCCGTCACTGAACGTCGTGATCAACAACGCGGGCATCATGCCGTTCGACGACGCCGGCGGCGCACTCGACGACGAGCAGGCCGTGCGTCTCGTCGACACGAACCTGCTCGGGCCGGTTCGCGTGAGCGCCGCGTTCGTGGCGCACCTGAAACAACAGTCCGAGTCGTACATCGTCAACAACAGTTCCGTGCTCGCGTACGTGCCGCTCGCGGCCACGGCGCTCTACTCCGCGACCAAGGCCGCGATTCATTCGTACACGCTTTCGCAACGCTTCGCACTGCGTAATACAAGCGTGAAGGTGCTCGAGATCGCGCCGCCCTGGGTCGATACCGACCTCGTTCACAAGAGCGGCGATCCGCGCGCCATGCCGCTCGACGCATTCATCGCCGAAACGCTGAAGCTGCTTGAAACCGCGACGACCGAGGTCGTGGTGGACGCGGCGAAGCCGATGCGCGATAACGCAGGCCCCAACGAGCACGCCTTCGTCGAACAGTTCAACCAGTTCGTCGCCGACAACCCGATCCCCGTCGAGTGAAAGGAGCTACGCCATGACCACGACATCCGAAGCAAAGAACACGGCGCTCGTTCTCGAAGCGCTCGAAACGCTGTTCAACAAGAAGGACTTCGACAAGGCCGCACAGTTCTGGTCCGACGACTACGTGCAGCACAGCCGGCACGTTCCGGCCGGACGCGATGGGCTGTTCGGCCTCGTGCGCTCGCTCCCGGACCTGCGTTTCGAGTACGACATGGTGATCGCCAAAGACGACTTCGTCTGGGTGCACAGCCGCTACACCAGTTCGGCCACGCCCGCCGCCATGATCGCCGTCGATATTCTGCGCATCGAGGACGGCAAGCTCATCGAGCATTGGGACGTGCTGCAGGACGAGCCCACGCGCAGCGAGTCGGCCGGTGGCTATCCGATGTTCGGCAACACCTTCCCGGGTGAGCAATAAGGCTCGCGGCAACCGCTAAGACAAGGAAAAGCGATGAGTACTTTGCTCGAACGCGCCGTGGAGGCGCACGGCGGCATCGACAACTGGAAGAAGCTGCGTACCGTTTCGGCCACGCTCGATATCGGCGGCGGCATATGGCACCTCAAAGGCCAGCCCGATATGTTCCGCAATATCGAACTGGTGGCAAGCCTGACCCGCCAGCACGTCTCGATCATGCAGCCGACAGCCGGCTGGCAAGGCTCGTTCACGCCAGAAGCCGTGCGCATCGAGTCGCTTGTGGGCCAGGCCGCCGAGGAGCGGCGCGCACCGCGAGATTTTTATCGAGGCCATGTTCAGGATACCTTATGGGATCGCCTGCACGCGCTGTACTTCACCGGCTACGCGCTCTGGACCTACCTGACGATCCCGTTTCTCTATACCTACCCCGGCTTCCACACGGCAGAACTGCCTGAATGGGAGGAGAACGGCGAAGTCTGGCGACGGCTGAAGGTCACGTTTCCCGATTCGATTGCCAGTCACAGCCGCGAGCAGATTTCATACTTCGGCGCGGATGGCCTGCTGCGCCGCCACGACTACACCGTCGACGTGATGGGCGGCGCACCGGGCGCCAACTATGCCTCCGACTACCGCAACGTCAATGGCGTGATGGTGCCGACGACGCGACGCGTCTTTGCCCACGACGAGGCGCGACAAAAGATCGGCGAGCCGTTGCTCGTATCGATCGACTTTCGCACGCTTGAATTCGGCTCCGAATAAGCGGGCCTTTCCAATATCTCCGGAAACACCATGAAAAACGACAGCAATCAGGCGCTGCTCTGGCCGATCCTTCTGGGCGACCTCGAATTGCCCAACCGCATCGCGATGGCGCCGCTCACGCGCATGCGCGCAGCGAACCCCCACCTTGCACCGACCCGCCTGCATGCCGAGTACTACGCGCAGCGCGCCTCGGCGGGGCTCATCATCAGCGAAGGCGTTTTCGTGAGTCCCGAGGCGGTTGGCTGGGCCGACGTGCCAGGCCTCTGGAGCGAGGCCCAGGTGCGTGGCTGGCGCGTGGTCACGGACGCCGTGCACCGCGCCGGCGGCCGGATCGTCGCGCAACTCTGGCACACCGGCTCGCTCGGGCACCCGGATTTCCACAGCGGCAACGCACCGCTCTCCGCCTCAGCGGTCAATCCGCAGCAGCAGAGCGTGACCGCGGGCGGCCATAAGGACACCGTCGTCCCGCGCCCCATGAGCAAGGACGAAATTCGCCGCACAGTCGCCGATTTTGGCCGGGCCGCGCGCAACGCCATCGCGGCCGGCTTCGACGGCGTGCAGATTCAGGGCGGCTTTCACTACCTATTCAACCAGTTTCTCAGCGTTCGAACCAATCTGCGCAACGACGAATACGGCGGCTCGACCGAGAATCGCGCACGCTTCCTGTTCGAGGTTCTGGAAACGGTGGTCGAAGCGGTCGGCGCGCACCGAACCGGTATCAAGACCGGGCCCGCCACATCCGAAACGGGCGCCTTCGTTTCCACTGACGAAACCCTCGCGACGTCCGAATACGTCATCGGCCGGCTCAACGATTTCGATCTTTCGCATCTGCTTCTGATGGGCGCCATGGCAGACCTCTCGGCCACGCCGCTGGCCGCCATGGAAGGTGACGGCATGTTCCGGCATTTCCGCGATCTCTATCGCGGGCCTATTATTGGCAACGTGAATATCGATCCCGCGCGCGGCAATCGGCTGATCGAAGCCGGGCTGATCGATATGGTCGCCTTCGGCCGCCCGTTCATTGCCAATCCGGATTTGCCGGTACGGCTCGCCATTGGCGCACCGCTTGCGCAGGTGAACTGGCCGAACGTTTATGGACCAACGGCCGAGGGATACACCGACTATCCCGTCTTCGAGGCTCAGGCCGCATGACGTGTCAGCCATGAGCCGGCCGAATCATCCCTGGAGGAGGTCGCACCCATGTCCAGCCCATCCCCTGTCCGTGTCGCCATCCTCGACGACTACCAGAACGTCGCGCTCGAGATGGCGGACTGGTCGCCGCTGCAAGGCCGCGCGGAAATCACGGTTTTCAACGACCACGTCGCGCAAAGCGAGCAAATCGTCGAACGACTCGAACCGTTCGACGTGCTATGCGTGATGCGCGAACGAACACCGCTCACGCGCGAGATCATCGAGCGCCTGCCCAATCTCAAGCTGATCGCCTCGACGGGTGCGGGCAACGCCTCGATCGACATGCAAGCCGCGGCGGATCGCGGCGTGAAGGTCACCGACACCGGATACTGGTCCACCCACACCATCGAATTCACGTGGGCGATGATTCTGGCGATGGCCCGCAATCTGGCCGCCGAGAACCGGTCGGTGCGCGAGGGCGGCTGGCAGACGTCGCTCGGTACGGAACTCTCGGGCAAGACGCTCGGCCTGCTGGGGCTGGGCCGTGTGGGTTCGGCGGTGGGCGTGATCGGCCAGGCGTTCAGGATGAATGTGATCGCCTGGAGCCAGAATCTCACGGCCGAGCGTGCGGAGTCGAAAGGCGTCCAGCTGGTCGACAAGGACACGCTGTTCTCGACCGCCGATTTTCTCTCGGTTCATGTGCGCCTGAGCGAGCGCACGCGGGGTCTGGTCGGCGCCGCGGAACTCGCGCAAATGAAGCCCACGAGCCGCATCGTCAATACGTCGCGCGGCCCGATCGTCGATGTCCCTGCGCTCCTCGCGGCGGTGAAAAGCGGAACGATCGCGGGCGCCGCCCTCGATGTGTACGACACCGAGCCGCTCGCGCCGAACGACCCGCTGCGCAACACGGACAACGTGCTCGTCACGCCGCATATCGGCTATGTGACGCGCGAAATGTACCGGACCTTTTACGGCGATACCGTCCGCAATATCGTCGAGTGGCTCGACCAAACGTAACGGCGAGGCGTAACGGCGAGGCGTAACGGCGCCGGGCCGCGGCCTGCGCCGATTATTGACCGGATTGGAATGCCGCTTTCAGCGCCACCCTCTTTCTCCCTTCCCGGACGTTGCCTACAGTAGCTTCAGGTTCCACGGGGCAGCAAGCAAGCTCTAACGGCTAGCTTGCTCCCCCCCTGAAAGGACACGTTCATGAGTCAGGAAACGCTCTACTTCGACGACCTCAAGGTCGGCGACACCTTCACCACAGGCACGCATGAAGTCAGCGCCGCCGACATCAAACGCTTCGCCGCGGAGTTCGATCCGCAGCCGTTCCATCTCGACGACGATGCGGCCCGCGAAACGATGTTCGGCGGACTCGCCGCGAGCGGCTGGCATACCGCAGCGATGACGATGCGCCTGCTCGTCGACGACGGCCCGAAGCTGGCGGGTGGCGTGCTCGGCGCGGGCTGCGAGATCGAGTGGAAGATGCCGACGCGCCCCGGCGACGTGCTGCATGTCGAAAGCGAAGTGATGGAGCTGGTTCCCTCGCGCTCGCGCGCCGATCTCGGCACGCTGGTGCTGCGCTCCAGAACGCTCAATCAGCAAGGCCAGGTCGTGCAGAACATGACCGCAAAGCTGATCGTCGCACGTCGCCGCGCATAACTCCGGACTCCGAACCTCTTTTCAAGGACATTCATCATGATCATCGATCCCTCCACTCAGGACGCCGCTGCAAATTACAAGCTGTTGATCGGCTCGATCCTGCCGCGCGCCATCGCCTGGGTCAGCACAATTTCCACGGATGGCGTCGCCAACCTCGCGCCGATCTCGTTCTTCACCGCCGTGGGCCGCAAGCCGCCGATGATTTCCATTTCGATGCAGCCGCGCTCCGACGGCGTGACGTTGAAGGACACCTTCGTCAACATCCGCGACACCGGCGAGTTCGTCGTCAACATCCCCAACCTTGAACTCGCGGACGCATTGCATCGCAGTGCGTACGAATTCCCCTCCGATGTCGACGAATTCGACGCACTCGGACTCGAGAAGGCCGATTCGCTGACGGTGCGCCCGCCGCGCGTGAAGGCCGCGCCCATCGCGCTCGAATGCAAGCTCGACCGGATCATCCAGATCAGCGACTACGACCACGTGATCTTCGGCGAAGTGCTGCGCTTCCAGATTCGCGACGACCTCTACCTCGAGCGCGGCCGCATCGACACGGCCGCCCTGCAGGCGGTCGGCCGCCTCGCTGCGGAATACACGGTGGTACAGAGCGCGTTCACCACGCCGCTCGCACCCGAGGTGCTCGCTCGCCTGCAGAACAAGCGCATTGGCCGGCTCGACGACTTCGAAGATGGCTACTCGCCAGTCGATGCCGCGAACTGGTCCGCATCCGGCGCCACCCGCTAAGCAATGCCGATCTTCGAAACGCCAGCGAGAGAAACAAGCATGCATCCGACTCATTCGACCCAGCCCACGCTCGTATTCATCCACGGGTTTCTCGACGGCGCCCAGATATGGGACGACGTGACGCGGCACCTCGGCCACCGCGCGGACGGCGCACTGTGCGTCGATCTGCCGGGCATGGGCGCGCGCGCCGACGAACCCGGCCCGTTCAGCCTCGACCGACTCGCTGCCGACGTCACGACCCAGGTTCGCGCACTGTCGCGGCCTGTCGTGCTGGTCGGCCACAGCATGGGGGCGCAGATCGCGGAGCTCGTCGCACAACGGCTGGACCAGCAGGTTCGCGGCCTCGTGCTGTTGACGCCGGTGCCGTTGGGCGGCGCGGGGCTGCCCAGCGAAGCCATGAGCGCATTCCATGCGATCGGCGGCAATCCGGCAGCGCAACGCGAATTGCGCCGCAATGTCTTGGTGAGTCTCGACGACACGCGACTCGAGCGCCTTGGCCAGCTTGGCGATCGCGTCGCCGCCAAGGCCGTCGGCGAGTTTGCCGATCTATGGAACGCGGGCCATCCGTCCGGCGCCGAACCCTCCCGTTACCGCGGCCCGGTCCTTATCGTCCGCGGCGACGGCGACAACTTCGTCGACTTCGCGATGATCTCGTCGGGCGTGATGCCGCGCTTCAAGGCGCCAGCCATCGCGTCGATCGAGCGCGCGGGCCATTGGCCGCATGTCGAGCAGCCGCTTGCGGTCGCAGGCGTCATCGGGCCGTTTTTCGCGAACGTCGAGCATGCGCCCAACGTCGCGCATCAGCCGGACGCGCCGGTCGCGCCGCAAGGATGGACGCGCGCGTTCGAGCAGAAGTCCGCCGATGCCTTTGCCGATTCGTTCGCAGCGAGCGTCGTGCTCGAAGCGAGCGTGCTCGCGAAGCCGGCCGTCGGCATCGAACAGGTCAAGACCGTGATGACCACCGCCAGCAAGATCTACGAGGCGCTCTCGTTCACCCATGAGGCCCACAACGGGCTGCGCGACTACCTCGAATGGGAAGTCCAGGCGTTCGGCGGCGAGCGCATGCGCGGCGTCACAGTGCTCACAAAGAACACGGCGGGCAAGATCGTCCACGTGGCGATCCATCATCGGCCGCTCGGCGGCGCGCTGAAATTCTCGGCCGAACTCGGCCGTCGCCTCCAGGGCACGGTCGACGCGAGCCTCTTTTATCCCGGCGTGTGACGGGTAATACCCGCACGCAATCATCCCGATTCCAGGAGAGTGAAATGGTGCAACGTAGCGATGTTGAATTCGAAGTGGACGGCGGCGTCAAGCTGCGCGGCTGGCTCTTCACGCCCGCAGGCGACGGCCCTCACCCCGCCATCACGATGGCGCACGGCTATGCCGGCGTGAAGCAGCACGGCCTCGAACCGTTCGCGCGCGCCTTCGCCGAAGCGGGCTTCGTCGTGCTGCTGCACGACCATCGCGGCTTCGGCGCGAGCGAGGGGACGCCGCGCCACGACATCGATCCGTGGCGGCAGATCGCGGACTGGCGGCGCGCCATCACTTACCTCGAAAGCCTCGACGTGGTCGATCCGGCGCGCATCGGCCTCTGGGGCACGAGCTATGCGGGCGGCCACGCCATCGTGCTGGGCGCGACCGAACGGCGGTTGCGCTGCGTCGTCGCCCAGGTGCCGACGATCAGCGGCTACGAACAGGGACTGCGCCGCATTGCCCCTGAGAACGTCGCGGCGGTCGAAGAAGCGTTCGCCGACGACGACCGCGCGCAACTGCGTGGCGAGGCGCCGCGGCGCCAGGCGATCGTAAGTGCCGATCCCGCGGTCGCCGCGTCGTATCGCGCAAAGGATGCGATCGACTTCTATCTGCAGTCCCTCCCGGAAGGCGTGTGGGAAAACAACGTGACCGTGCGCTCGACGCGCGCCGCGCGCATGTACGAGCCGGGCCAGTGGATCGCACGTGTCTCGCCCACTCCCTTGCTGATGGTGGTCGCCACGCGCGACGCAATCACGCTGACGGACCTCGAACTGGCTGCCTACGAACGCGCGCTTCAGCCCAAGCGACTCGTGACGATCGAAGGCGGGCACTTCGATCCGTATCTGTCGCAGTTTCAGATCTCCAGCCAGGCTGCGCTCGAGTGGTTCAAGCAGCATCTCGGCTAATCCACTCCGCTCACGATCGAGGACCACCCCATGGCTCACCTGACACTGACATTCGACGACGCGCTCGCGACGATCGTCATCGACCGCCCGCCGCAGAACCGCATCGACGACCAGATGATCGATGAACTGGCCGCAGCCGTCACCGCAATTGAGAGCAGCGACGCACGCGCGGTGCTCGTACGCAGCGCCGGCGAAAACTTCTCGTTCGGTGGCGACATCATGAACTGGCCCGATGCGAATGTGCGCGAACTGCGCGCGCGTTTCGGCCACTACATGTCCGTGTTCAACCGTTTCGAAAAGCTGCCGATGCCCGTCGTCGCCGCTGTGCAGGGCCTGTGCTTCGGCGGCGGCTTCGAACTTGCGCTGCGCGCGGACGTGATCTTCGCGGCCGAATCGGCAACGTTCCGCCATCCCGAGCAGACGCTCGGCATCGTCACCGTGCTCGGCGGGATCTACCGGGTCGCGGAACGCGCGGGACGCTCGCGCGCTTCCGAATGGGCGCTGACGTCCGAGAAGGTGCCCGCGGCCACCATGGAACGCTTCGGTGTCGTGAACCGCGTGGTGGCCGACACGGACCTGCTGGAAGAAGCGGCCCAGTTCGCGCGCAAGCTCGCGAGCGGCCCCACGCGTGCGTATGCCGCGCATAAGGCGCTGCTGCGCGCGTGGGCCGTTGGCGGCGTGGCGGCCGCGGACGAAGCGATGCTCGATGTCGCGATGCCGCTGTTCGAAACCGACGACGTGCAACGCGGGCTGCGCTCCGCCGTCGATGCGCTGAACGCGGGCCGCCCGCGCCCGGCGATGGACTTCAAAGGCCGCTAAAAGCGCGCATGGCGATTGTGCAGTCTAATGGCGTCGTCCCTTCGAACGGAGACGCCTGTCATGGACCGCATCGCAGCGATGAACGCATTCGTGCGCGTGGTCGAAGCCGGCACGTTCACGAAGGCGGCCGAAACGCTCGACATGCCGAACGCGTCGTTGACACGGCTCATCCAGAAGCTCGAGGAAGACCTGAAGGTGCGCCTGCTGCATCGCACCACGCGCTCGGTGACGGTCACGCCGGAAGGCGCGCTCTACTACGACCGTGTCGTGCGCCTGCTCGCCGACCTCGCGGACATCGAATCGTCGACGACGCATGCGCGGACCAGGCCGTCGGGCAAGATCCGTGTCGATGCCGCGACGGCGATCAGCACGCTGGTGCTGGCTCCGGCGCTCGATGACTTCTACCGCACCTATCCGGACGTGCAGATCGAGCTCGAAGTCGGCAACGAGCGCGCCGACCTGATTGCCGAGGGCTTTCACTGCGCGATCCGCGCCGGCAAGGTCGACGAGCCGTTCCTCGTCGCACGGCAGATCGGCGCCTTTGGCTTCACCACGTGCGCGGCACCGGCGTTGATCGATGCGCACGGCACCCCCATCTCGCCGGACGCGTTGAGCGACTTTCCGACCATCGGCATGATACCGGCGGGCCCCGGTTATCCAGCGTCGTTTCCGTTTTTGTACGACGATCGCAAAGAAGGCCTGCCGCTCAAACACCGGCTCATCGTCAACGATACGAACACCTATCTGGCAGCCGGCCTCGCGAGCCTCGGCATCATCCAGGCCCCCACTTACTCGGTGCGCGACGCCATCGCCGCCGGAAAGCTCGTGCCGCTGCTCGAAGACTGGCCGCAGCCGAGCTATCCCGTGTATGTGATCTATCCGCCCAATCGCTATCTGAGCGCGAAAGTGCGCGTGTTCATCGACTGGCTCATCGAGTTGTTCGAGCGCGACGAGTCTTTGCGGCGCCGGTGAGTGTCACGTGGCGCGTGTGAAGAAAATAAATGCCGTGCGACGCACTACGCGCACCGCACGGCGAACGCCAAATAGCCCTGTTTTTATTCCTGGGCCGACAACGGAATCCCGCGCGCTGCTGCGTCCGATGACAGCAGCGCGTTCCCGCTAATGCACGTTATTGTTTTTTTCTGATTGTTCAGGTGGTCTCTCGCGCTTCTCGTGCGTATTCGATATTTTTTTGTTTCAGGTGGTCTCTCGCGCTTCCCGTACGTTTTCGATATTTTTTGTTCCCCCGTTTCAGGCACGACTCAGTCAACTTCTTGCCCCCCGGATCTGGCCGCGAACCGATCGAGCAAACACTGCAGCCGACGCTCCTGAATATGCATGATGCCCGGCGTCGATCGGAGTTCGAGCACGCGAGAGTGCCAATAGCTCGCACCGAAAATCGCCATTGCCTTGTCCGCGCCGATCGCGCTTTCGAGGTGTGCAATTGCGGTGTCGAGATTGTGGACAGTGTAGGGACTGTGAGGCCGCCGTTCTGTCTCTGTCTTTACCTGAATCGCTTTCTCGCGCCCTGGCTGCCTGCCTCGCATCTCGCCTTCGCGCTCCTGCGCAAGCAGGGATTCCAGGCGTCGCTCATCAAAGGCGCCGTACTCGATGGAATTGTCTTGCATCGCACGATCTCCTCGTCGGCCACGCTGCTCAGGCGTTGATCGCTCACCAATTGCCGTCGAGTGCATTGCGGCGCTCGCTGATGACGACCGCCGGGGGCGGATTGTCGTGATTAACAAGGGTCGCATCCGTGCACACCGGGTGCGCCGCCACGGCGCCGCGCCGGTGGCGCGCGATTGACTCCAGCAGGCTCAACGTGATGCAGAAGCTCCGGTCGATCTGCTCCGTCCAGCGCCTCTGGTCATAGGCGCTCAGCGCCTGGACGAGAACGTCGTCGATCTGGTCCGGGAATTTCACGCCGCTCGACTCGATGCGGACCATGAGGGCCCGCGCCCGCAGCAGTTCCGCCAGGATCGTGGCGTCCGGCGGCGTCGCCGGTTCAGGCTCCGGCTGGCACGGACGCGCGCGGGTTTCGTCATCCGGGGCGAAACGGAAAATGTTCAGCAGGCTTTTGAAGTCGGGATGCGGCGTATGCATGGTGGTGTTCCTCACGACCTGACAGCACGTCCGAACTGCAGAGACTTCATCGTGCGCGTGCCGGGGCTTTCGAAAAACCGGCCATGCCGGGGGAAAAACGCCTCCAGAAGGCGGCCCCACAAGCGTCCCCCGCTATGGGGGGATCGCAACCGGAAGGATTGCGGGTACGATGGTCTCGACTTGAGAGGCGCCCGATGGACAACCTGTATTTCCGCCACGTACTGCTCGTCGAAGACGAGGGTTTGACGCGTATCGCGATGAAGAGCCTGATCCTGAGCTCGGAGCCGACGCTCGACATCGACGAGGCGGGCTCGTACGACGCTGCTGTCGAGCGGCTGCAGAACAAGGCTTACGACCTGGTTTTTCTCGATTACCAGATCGGGAACAATCACACCGGGCTCGACCTGCTGCGCTGGCTGCAGGACAACGAGCGTGCGGCGCATGTGGTGATGCTGTCCGCGCAGGACGACCGCGAGACGGTGCTGGACTGCATCAAGAATGGCGCTGGCGGCTTTATCTCGAAGGCCAGCGAGGAAGGCGGCGCGGTGTTCCGTGAAGCGCTGCAGACGATCCTGAATGGGCGGGTTTATCTGCCCAACAGCGTACTTGGTAAAGGCGGCCATACCCCGCAGTCGCCAGGGCCGAGCAAGGGCATTCCGATCGACTCGCTGAACCTGCCGCCGCGGCTCGCGCAAACCTTGGGTTTTCTCCTGCAGGGCATGTCGAACAAGGCCATCGCGAGAAAGATGAATATCTCGGAGAACACCGCCAAGGAGTACATCAGCGATCTGCTGAGCCGCTTCAACGTCTCGCGGCGCACGTTCCTGATCGTCGAGATGGCGCGGCGCGGCATTGAGATTCCCACCGTTGCGCACGCGCCGGCGGTCTAATTCGGCCGGGTCGCGGCCTCCGTCAATTCGAGCATGCGCGCAATCAGCAGGTCAGGCGCCAACGGCTTGCTGAGCACGCAGCGCTCCGGCAACACACCTTGCGTGCTGGCCACGGCTTCACCCGTCACCACGAGACACGGCACGGGCCGCGCAAAATGCTCGCCCAGCAGACGGATCACGTCGTGGGCAGTCGACATCTCCGGCAACCGGTAGTCGCTGATGACGAGATCCGGCACGCGCTCGATCGACTGCAACAGATCGTTGAGTTCCGCCGCGGAGCGAACCGAATCGGACAGCACGCCCCAGCGCGCGAACAGCGCTTCCATCGACGCGCGCACCAGGCTGTCGTCCTCGACCAGCAACACGTAGAGGCCCCGCAGCGACGACGGCGAAGGCGACGAAGCGGCATCGGCGGGCGCTATCGCGGCATCCTGGAGCGCAAATGGATCCGCCACCGGCAAGCGCACCGAGAAGCGCGACCCGCGTCCCTCGATCGACTTGAGTTCGAGACGGTGCCCTTCTAGCAGGGACACCACCGCATTCACAATCGACAGCCCGAGTCCGAGCCCTTTCTCGCGGTCCCGCTCCGGGTTGCCGAGCTGAACGAACGGCTGGAAGATCGTGTCCCAATGCTCCGATGCGATGCCGATACCGTTATCGAGCACGTCAAGCCGCACATAATTCGGCATCCGAACCAAACCCACGAGAACCGTGGAGCGCCCCGCTTTCGACGGATCCGAATATTTGATGCCGTTCGCGATGAGGTTGCTCAGCACACGGGGAATCCAGTCGGCGTCCGTGCGTACCCATGCGGGTTTTTGCAGTGCTTTTGCGTAGCGCAGCGTCACGCCGCGGCTCGCCGCGAACGACGCGAGCTGCGCGACCGTCTCCTCGGTCACGTGGCTCAGGTCGACGCTCGTATAGCTCGGCTCGACGTGCCCCGACTCGAGCTTCGACAGGTCGAGCACCGCGTTGAAGAGACGCCCCGTCAGGACCGACGCCTTGCGCGCTTCGCCAATCAGCTTGCTCGATGCTTCGACGTCGCGCGCTTCGAGCGCTTCGTCGGCGGCGGCAAGAAAGAGGTTCAGCGCATGCATGGGCTGGCGCAGGTCATGCGCTGCCGCCGCCAGAAAGCGCGATTTCGCCCGGCTCGCCTGCTCAGCGGCTTCGCGCTGCTGCTCGCGCAAGGCGATCAGGGCTTCAGACTTCGTTTGCTGGTCGCGCCGGGCGCGTTCGAGGTCATGGTGCTTTTGCGCGAGTTCGGCGTTGGCGCTTTGCAGCGCATCGTTGCTATGCGCAAGCGCCTGAACGGCGACGTAGCGGTCGCGCACATGACGCTCGGCATTCACGTTGACGCTATGGCCCAGAACCGCGACGTTCAACAGGTAGAACATGCCCGCTGCGAAGTTTTCCGGCTCGACCGCCTGCGTGACCAGTTGCGCCATTACGATCACGGCGATCACACACACGGTGAGCATCAGCGTCGCCTTGGCCCGCAAGCGGAGAAAGCCAAATAGATAAAAGAGAATTAAATAAAAACCGACAAAAAAATGCGTGAAATTGAACGGGCGAGGCGCAAGGACCGTTTGCATCAACAGGCAGAAACACATGAACGCCAGCCCCGAAAGCAGGATCCAGTGTGCAACCTTGTCACGATGAAATTCGAGCTTGAACGCCAGCACGATGCCGACGGTCGCGCCTAGCGCGCCAGCGCAGCGGAACGCGAAAACCTCGGGAAAGTACGGCCGGAACACCGGACTGGTCTGCGCGAGGCTGATTTCCCAAAAGCCGAAACATACCCAGATCAGGGTTCCGAGCACTAACGCCGCACGGCGGAAATCGGCAAAACGCCGGCCATAGTCTTCCGTGAATTCCCGTTCGGCCTGCGGATCCTCGAATCGGGCAGGCCAGCAAAGCATATCGACCAGCCATGCGCGAATCGCGCTGGGCGCGTGCGAGCGTTTGAGGAATGCCGATTCCGTCGCCGATTGAAACCTGAATATGCTCATCGCATCTCGCCGATAGGCTCGCCGACCTCGCGAAGCAGGAAGCACGTCGTGTGCTTAGGCGTGCCAATCCATTCTAGCCGCTCACTATCGCGCTCACTCATAAAGTGATCGGGCTCGCCGTTGGTGCTCGGGCGACGTTATGCGACGCGCCGACCAGTCAACTCAAGGATGTAATAAAACATGACTGTCACCGCTTGCTACTCTGCCCTCGCCCCGCTTGGGCGCGCTGCGCGGAATCATGCAAAATACCCGGCATTCTGAATGCGGAGACCGCCCCGTGGGGATTAACTTTGACTTGACGGACTTGCAGGCGTTTCGCGCGGTGGTGGAGTTGGGCAGCTTCCGCAAGGCGGCCGAGTCGGTCAGCATTTCCCAGCCTGCGTTAAGTCGCCGGATCGACAAACTCGAGGAAGCGCTCGGCGTGCGTCTGTTCGAGCGCACCACGCGCAGCGTCACGCTAACCACGGTCGGCCGCGTGTTTGCACGGAGCGCAGAACAACTGCTTGACGATCTCGACGTCGCGCTGCTTGGCATCCGCGATGTGGCATCGAGCCGCCTGGGTCATGTGACCATCGCGTGCGTGCCCTCGGTGGCCTACTACTTTCTGCCGAACGTCATCGCGAGCTTTCATCGCCGCTTTCCACGCATCAGGGTCAAGCTGCTGGATTCGAGCGCGAACGAGGTGCTTGGCGCCGTGATCAGCGGCGAGGCCGACTTCGGCGTGAGCTTCATGGGCAGCCAGGAATCCGAGATCGAGTTCAGGCTGCTGCTGCAGGAGCGGTTTGTTGCCGCCTGCCGCCGCGACCATCCCCTCGCGCGCAAGAAGCGCGTGACATGGAGCGAGCTTTACGAGCACGAGTACGTGTCGGTGGACAAGACTTCCGGTAACCGCCTGTTGCTCGACCAGGCGCTCTCCGCTGTGGCGCCGCGTGCGCCGAGCGTGTGCGAGACGCGGCACGTCACGACCATGCTCGGGCTGGTCGAAGCGGGGCTCGGAGTCGCCGCGGTGCCATCGATGGCCATGCCCGGACGCGACCACCCTATCCTCACGAGCGTGCCGCTCGTCGAACCGGTGGTGAAACGACGCGTGGGAATCGTGAAACGGCGCGGACGCCCGCTCACACCCGCCGCAGAGGCGTTTCACCGGGCGATCATGGAAGCGAAGCGCGCCACCGCCGCCAGCAGCAATGCATCAGCTTGACGACGGCAGAGACGACAAGAAGGAAGGCTGCCCGGTGCAAGCCTTCCCATGATCCTGCCTCAATGGGCGGGGACCGAATCGAGCCCAGTCGATTGCACCTCTGCCTGGACATCGGGTGAAGAGAGATAGTCGAGCAGCGCCTTCGCCTCCTTCGGATGCTGAGCGCCGACGGGGATGCCGGCGGCATAGCGCGTGACGGATTGCAGCGACTCGGGAATCTTGCCGACGAAGGTTGCGCCCTGGACGGGCAGCAGCTCGCTCACCTGCTGGAAGCCGATCTCGTAGTCGCCGTTCGCCACGACCGACGCCACCGGGATCCGCGGAATCATCTTCGCCTTCGACTTCACCTGCTCTTCGATGCCGAGCTTCTTGAACAACTCCCGCTCGATATACACGCCGCTCGCGCTGTCCGAGTACGCGATCGACTTCGCATGCAGCAGCGTTTGACTTAGGCTTTCGGGCGAGCTGATGTCGGGCTTCGCGGCACCTTCGCGCACAACCATGCCGATGCGCGAATCGGCCAGTTCGACCCGCGATCCGGGGATGACCTTGCCCTGTTTGATCAGATCGTCAAGTGCGTAGCCAACCATGATGACGGCGTCCGCAGGCTCGCCACGCGCGAGCCGGTTCGGAATCGCTTCGGGCGACTTGCCCATCGACGGGCCGAGCGCGGTATCGAGTGTGTTGCCCGTCTGGGACGCGAACCTCGGACCAAGGGCTTGATAGGCGGCAGTGAAGCCACCCGAGCTCATGACGTGCAGGTCGGCGGCCTGCACGTTCGCCGCAGCCGCCGAGGTTGCGACGAGCGCTGACGCGCAAAGTTTCAGAAGCCAATTTTTCATGATCGTGGTCGTGCGGGGTCGTGTGAGTTCGTGAGTATGCGGGACAGGCGAAGCATCAGTGTGCCGGAGTCAACGTCACCGCGCGGCGGCGATAAAGCGCGAACGTCGCGAGGAGTGCGCACACCGCGGCGAAGCTCATCCAGTAGCCCGGTGCGGCCTTGTCGCCGGTCATGTGAATGAGCGCAGTCGAGATTGCGGGCGTGAAGCCGCCGAACACAGCCGTAGCGAGGCTGTAGGCAAGCGAGAAGCCTGCAACGCGGACCTGCGCCGGCATGACTTCGGTGAGCGCGGCAACCATTGCGCCGTTATAGATGCCGTACATGAACGAGAGCCAAAGCAGGACGAGCAGCATGTTGAGGAAGCTCGGCGCGTGAGCGAGCAGCGAGAGCGCCGGATATGCGGTCGCGATCGTGAGCACCGTCATGCCGGCGAGGAGCGGCCGGCGGCCGATCTTGTCGGAGAGCGCCCCGCCGATGGGCAGCCACACGAAGTTCGACACGCCCACGCACAAGGTCACGAGCAAGCTATCGGCGGTGCTCAGGTGCAGGACGGTCTTGCCGAAGGTCGGCGCGTAGACCGTGATGAGGTAAAAGCTCGTGGTCGTCATCGCCACCAGCATCATGCCGGCGATCACGACGGCCCAGTTTTGAACCAGCGTAGCGAATACCTCCTTCATGCCTGGACGATGCTGGCGCGCCTTGAACTCCTGCGTTTCCTCCAGATTGCGGCGCAGCATGAAGACGAACGGCACGATCATGCAGCCAACGAAGAACGGTACGCGCCATCCCCACGCGGCAATGGCGGTCGCGCTCAGCCATTGATTGATCGCGAAGCCGAGGCCTGCAGCGACGACGATCGCGACCTGCTGGCTGGCGGACTGCCAGCTCGTGAAGAAGCCCTTGCGGCCGGGCGTGGCCATTTCGGCGAGATACACCGACACGCCGCCCAACTCCGCGCCTGCCGAGAAGCCCTGCAGCAGCCGCCCGATCAACACGAGCGCGGGAGCCAGAAGTCCGATCGTGGCGTAGCCGGGTACGAACGCGATCAGAATGGTGCCGCTTGCCATGATGGAGAGCGTGACGATGAGGCCCTTGCGGCGGCCGGCGTCGTCGATGTAGGCGCCGAGCACGATCGCGCCCAGCGGCCGCATCAGAAAGCCGGCGCCGAAGACTGCGAACGTCATCATCAACGAGGCGAACTCGCTCCCGGCGGGAAAGAAGACGTTGGCGATCTGCGTGGCGTAAAAGCCGAACAGGAAGAAGTCGAACTGCTCCAGAAAATTTCCGGCCGTGACGCGCAAGACCGCAGCGGCCTTTGAATGTCCGGTCGAATGGCTAGACGATGGGGGCATCAAGGTGTCTCCTGAATTCCGAAAATATGCGCGGGGTCCGCTCGATTGTCGTTTCGGCAATGTTCGCCCGGAGCCGGAAAAACGATAAGTGCAATTTTCGGAACGATTGATGTTCTTTTGTTATCAATCGACGTGACGAGCCCATCGTCGCGCTAATCAGCCATCCGTCGAGACCGTGACGCGCTCCCACTCGCGAATCTCGTCTTCGAGCGCCGACAACTTGCCTCGCACCAGGCCGAGCGCGTCGCTGCCGAGCAATAGATGAACGGGCGGGCTGTCTGCGGAGATCGCAGCAAGCATCGCGCGTGCTGCCTTGCGTGGATCGCCCAATTGCTTGCCGCTCTTCTCCTCGCGCGCTTTGCGCACGGGGTCGAAGACGTCGTCGTAGTCAGCAATGCTCCGGGGCGTTCGCGTCATCGAGCGCCCCGCCCAGTCGGTTCGGAAAGAGCCGGGCGCGACGGCGGTCACGGCGATACCCAAATGCTTGACCTCTTTGGAAAGGGCTTCGGAAAGGCCTTCCAGCGCGAATTTGCTCCCGCAGTAATACGCGATTCCGGGCATCGTGATGAAGCCGCCCATCGACGTCATGTTCAGAATGTGCCCGCGCCGGCGTGTGCGCATGAAGGGCAACACCGCCTTCATCATCGCCACTGCGCCAAAGACATTCACATCGAACTGTCGACGCATCTCCGACAAAGGCGATTCTTCCATGACGCCTTCGTGCCCGTAGCCGGCATTATTGACCAATACGTCGATGGGGCCGACGTTCGCCTCGATCTCCGACACCACGCCGTCGATGGCGTCGAAATCCGTGACGTCGAGAACCCGACCGAACGCGCCACGCCCGCAGAGGGACTCGAAATCGCGCCTGGCCTGCGGAGTTCTCACCGTACCGACAACCTTGTGGCCGACCGCGAGCGCCTCTTGCGCGAGCGCCTGGCCGAACCCGCTGCTGACGCCAGTGATAAGCAGAGTTTTGCTGGATTGGCTGGATTGCATGGAAGCACCCTCCGTCATGTTGACTGAAAGCTGCATGCTAATCTTACGACCAAGGCTCCAGAAGGCCGATTCCGCTAATTTTCTTGCACAAAACTATGAGCGCGAAACCTGCCTCCACGCAGCGGCGTGAACGTTCCCGTCAAAGCCAGAACCGCATCGTCGCCCTTTTGCGCGGGTTGGCGCCCGACGAGGGCTACAGCTTGACGGCACTGCCAAGCGTGCGCATCCTGCGCTCGAACCGGGCGTTGTCACGCACGCCGGTGCTATACGACCCCGGCATTGTGATCGTGTGCCAAGGCCGCAAGCGCGGTTACTTCGGGGACCAGCTCTATCTCTACGACGAGCATCACTACCTCGCTGTGTCCGTGCCCGTGCCATTCACCATGGAAACCGATGCAACGCCAGAGCGGCCGCTGCTTGCCCTGTATCTGCATCTCGACTTCGCTATGGCCGCCGAACTCGCGGCACAGATCGATCGCGAAGGCGTCACGGAACGCATACAGGCGCCCCGGAGCATGATGTCGACGCCGATGGACGACGCCATGCAGTCGTCTGTGTTGCGCCTGCTCGAAGCGATGCACCGGCCGCTCGAAGCTGCCGTTTTGGGCCAGGGGCTGCTGCGCGAACTGTACTTCCGTGTGCTGACCGGAGCACAGGGGCGCTCGATGAGAGAGGCCCTTGCCATGCGCGGGCAGTTCGGCCGGATCGCCCGATCCCTGCGGCTCATCCACGCCGGCTATGCGCAGTCGCTCGACGTGACGCAGCTTGCGGAGGAAGCGGGCATGAGCGTCCCGAGCTTTCACAGCCACTTCAAGGCAATCACGCAGGTATCGCCCATGCAGTACGTCAAGTCGACGCGTCTGCATCAGGCCCGCCTGTTGATGGTGCGCCAGGGACTCAGCGCGGACGCCGCCAGTCACGCCGTGGGCTACACGAGCCCTTCCCAGTTCAGCCGGGAGTTCAAGCGCCTCTTCGGTTCGACGCCAGCGGCCGAGACGAGGCGCATGCGCGAAAACTTTGCTGTGCCGGAGTTTGCCGATGCGACGTATGTTTCGTCGCACTGAAGCTCACATGCCTCTGTCCAGGTTCGCAACAATTGTTGGCATATGGCGCGGCCGAACGTTGGCTCACGCCATTGGCCGCTATTGCCGCGTGAGCATGAGGTTCAAGTTCTGAACCGCAGTTCCCGATGCGCCTTTGCCAAGATTGTCGAAAACCGCGGACAGCAGGACGTGCCCGTGTTCAGCGTCATGAAATACGCTCAAGTGCATGTCGTTCGTACCGTTCAGCACTTGCGGATCCAGGTGTTTCAAGGCGCTCGATTCGTGCAGCGGCAAAACCCGTACGTGAGTTGCTTCGGCATAGTGGCGTGCGAGGCATGCGTGCAACGAGGCGCCGTCCGCGCCGGGCGCCAGCAGCCGCAACACGAGCGGCACGGTCAGCACGATGCCCTGGCGGAACGCTCCGTACGCAGGAACAAAAATGGGACGCTGCGCGAGCCCGGCGTGCTGCTCGATCTCCGGCGTGTGCTTGTGCGCGAGTTCCAGGCCATAGACCTGGTATGAAGGCGCGTTGGTAGCGCCCGGTCCCTCATGCTCCTCCACGCCGGCACGCCCGCGGCCGGAGTAGCCGGATACCGCATGAATGCTGATCGGGTAATTGCCCGGTATGAGCCCGGCCTGCACCAACGGACGCAGCAGGCCAACTGCACCGGTGGGATAGCAACCAGGATTGGTGACCCGACGTGCGCCCGCAATTTTTTCAGCGTGCCCCGGCGTCATTTCCGGAAAACCGTAAGTCCAGTCCGGCTGTGTGCGATGGGCGGAGCTTGCGTCGATAACGCGGACGGCAGGATTGACAATGGCGCTCACTGCCTCGCGCGCAGCGGCATCCGGCAAACAGAGGATGGCGATGTCGCAGGCGTTGATGGCTTCTGCGCGACGCCGCGAATCTTTGCGCTCCGCGGCGGCAAGCGTGAACAGTCCGATGTCGGTCCGGTTGCGCAGCCGGTCGTGGATTTGCAGCCCGGTGGTGCCCTGGTCGCCGTCGATGAAAACTACGGGAGAGCTCATACGTGGATGACTCCGCTGAATGTGGGTTGTAACAGGTAAAACGAGCCCCTATGTTGCGCGGACGGCTAGAATAGGGAAAGTTGAATTTCATAACGTAAACATTCAGTTTTTCTGAATCTGGACGCCGTCATGCGAGAGATCAGCCTGGACCGCTTGCGCACGCTGGTCGCCGTTGCCGACCGTGGTTCATTCGCCGATGCGGCGCGTGCATTGCATCTGGCGCCGCCAACGGTCAGCCTCCACATCGCCGAACTCGAAGAGCGCATTGGGGCTCCGCTCCTGTTGCGCAAGCGCGGGCATGTGGGGCCGACGTCGATAGGCGAGGTACTGGTGGAGCGCGCGCGCCGACTGCTGGCCGACGCAGAGCAGGCGTTAGACGATATTCAACGCCAGGTTGAGGGGCTCGAGGGGCGTGCGCGTCTCGGCGCGTCTACAGGCGTCATCGCACATCTGCTGCCGCAAGCGCTCGAGGTCCTGCGCGAGCACCATCCGGCCATCGACATTCAGATTGCCGTGCTCACTTCGCAAGAAACCCTGTCCCGGCTGGTGGATGGAACGCTGGATGTCGGGCTGGTCGCGCTGCCTCAGCCCCCGGTGGCTGGACTCGTGATAAAGCCTTGGCGACGCGACCCTGTGATGGCCTTTGTGCCGGCGCATTGGCGATGTCCGGCTCGCGTTACCCCTGAATGGCTCGCCGCCCAACCGCTCATTCTCAATGACGCGACCACGCGCCTTTCGCGTCTGACCGCGGAGTGGTTCGCAACCGCAGGGCACCATCCCGCGCCGCGCATTCAGCTCAACTACAACGACGCGATCAAGAGTCTGGTAGCGGCAGGTTACGGCGCAGCGCTGTTGCCCCATGAGGCCACTACGCCGCTACCCGACAGTCGCATTGTCATGCGTGCGCTGCGCCCAGCCTTGTGGCGACGGCTCGGTATTGCACATCGCGCGGGGTACGTTGAGCGTTCCACGCAACACGTACTCGATGTGTTGTGGGGTTTGCGATTGGCGTAATAGCTGCCATTTGCCGCGTGGTTCCTTCTCGCTGACTTGAAGCGGCCAGTCAACAATCTTCGCCGCTAGCGGGCATTCGAGCCGCTGCTGGCACCGCCTATACTTAGAGGGGTTTGCGGAGGGCCATCTCCGCCGGATTTTTAGGTTTCCTGTTAAATCGGTCGCCCTCTCGAAAATTTTCGATCAGTCAGGCTTCTCCAGAGGCACAGGAGTTTCAATGGACATCAAATGCATTGCTGGGTTCGCCGCGATTACAAAGCAGCCGGATGCAAGTGCATCCCTGTATCAGGAGAAACTTGGTTTGCCGCTAGAGAGTTATGACGAACATCCCGACTATCGTTTCATGGACAATTTTCCTGGAGCCAATCACTTTGGTGTGTGGCCTCTGTATATGGCCGCTCAGTCATGCTTCGGGCAAGACGAGTGGCCTGCTTCTATTCCAGAACCAACCGCAAACATTGACTTCGAACTGGCGGATGCCAAGGCAGTCGAGTCGGCAGTTCAGGAAATGAAAGCAAAAGGCCAGGAATTGATTCATGACGCAAGGACAGAACCTTGGGGGCAAACCATAGCGCGATTCATCAGCCCCGAAGGCGTGCTGATCGGTTTGAGCTATGCGCCATGGTTGCATGAGCAAGAGGCCTGACCATTCATATCCGGACGCCCTCCGAAGAACATGAGGGAAAAGACTGCAGCAGCGGTGACGCCGCCGCCTGCAATCTGTGCTGCAAGGTGTAAGGGCGCCCGCTCCCTGTTCGCGCCCCCCCCGTATCGGCAAGGGGGGAGCAGACGGTTAAACAGGCTTTACTGGCAGGACAGGACCACCAGGCCGTTGATATCGCCCGTGTTCGCGAGCTTCGCGCCATAGGCAACCGCGATGAGCGGCTTCGTGGCGTCCGTGCCCATCGGTCGCGCGAGCAGCGCAATACCGCCGCCGATCAATCCGCCGCTGGAAGGCGCGCTCGCCTTCGTAAAGCTCGCACCCTTGTCGGCGCCGATCGTGACCGTCACAGTGAAGTTGATCAGGTTCAGCGTCACGAGATCGAGCGTCGCGGTGGCCGACTGCAACGAACCCGGCGCGACACTGCCTGACGCCGACGTCGGCGAGGTCGACATGAGCGCGCTGCAGTTCAGCGTACCCGTGCCCGGAGTCAGCACGAGCGACGTGCCCACCGCGTAGTGCTCACCCTGGTTCGCGTTGAACGTGCCGCCACCCGTGTCGGAGCCGTTGGTCCAGCGACCGATCGCGACGTAGCCGCCTGCACCGTTGATGTCCGCGATCGTGCTGCCCTTCGTCAGCGAGACCGCCGGGCTGCCGGTGCTGGCAACCGCCGTGAAGGCGCCACCATAGTTCGACTGCTGCACCTGGCTCGCCAGTGGCGCATTCGATGCCGTGATCGAGGTGCCGGAGCCGGACATGCCGGTTGACGTCAGGGTGTCCGGTGCAAGCACGACGTTCACCGCGCCCGACACGCTGGTGACCATGGGCGCGGACCCGCTGTATTTCCAGTCGGTGTTCGTCGCGGCCGGCCCCGAAGCCGCCGCCGGTGCGGATGCAGCGGCATCCGACGTTCCCGATGTGCCGCCACCGCCGCCGCAGGCCGAGAGTGCCAGTGCCAGCGCAGTTGTCGAAATAATGTTGAGTTTGGCTTTTACCATTCCTGTTGTTCCCCGGTTGGTGTTATTTACGGTGTTTTGGCCTGCCAGTTGACTGCCGGTCGCGAGGCCAGCGCTTTTTAATACGATTGAGAAAGAATTTATTCGCGCGAATAACCCGGCGCTGGCGAATGCCGCGGCAATGTGTATCTAGCGAACTAACCCCGGCTGAATGATGCCGCTATCTTCTTGGCAGAGGACGAGCCTAAAGCAGGCCGATATTGATTATCGACAAACTTCTTACGAATCTTTAGCGCGGATGCCTGGCTTATGCCATACGCATCAATCGCATTAAATCGATTACTTTTGAAGGCAGTTTGAATGCTTCGTGCCGTTTGAATCCGGCTGCTGGGCGACTGAGGTCGTGCGGCCACGGAACCCGCCGTGCGCCCAGACTCTCAATGACCAGAGCACGGCTTCCCTCACCTACGCGGATTCGGTTTACCGTGAGGCTTTCCGTTTCGGCGCCGTGGTGCTGTCGCGTGGGGTGGCCAGCATCGCAATGGTGACCTTCTCGAATTTTTTCAGCAGGAGAGCCTCAGCATCGAGAAGTGTCGCCGAAAGATGCGCATTCACGGCTTGCTCGACGAGACATTGCGGATGATCTTCGGAAACAAGATGCGAGAAAAGCGGCGGTTCGCCAACCGCGCGGTAGACGTCCAGCAGCGTGATGTTTTCAAGCGGCTCGGACAGCACCCAGCCGCCTCCGTGCCCTTTCTCAGAAGTGACGTAGCCAAGATCGCGCAGGCCGCTGAACAAACGCCTCACGACGACCGCGTTCGTACATAGCATTTCACCGAGCGCTTCGGATGTGAGCGGGCCATCCGCATGCTTCATGTGAATCAACGCGTGCAAGACGCGAGACATGCGGCTATCGCTTTTCATCGTGGGCACCCATTTCAAGAAACTTTCCAGGTTGCATGAAAGTTTAACATGGCGCTATCATGTAACTCGCAACGTTACGTGATAATCTAGGGAGGGAACGGATGGACAAGCATTACGATGTCATCGTGATCGGCGGCAGCTTCGCCGGACTTTCAGCCGCCATGCAGTTGGCTCGTGCGAGACGGCACGTGCTCGTGCTCGATAGCCGAAGTCCGCGCAACCGGTTCGCGCCGCACTCACATGGCTTTCTCGGACAGGATGGCAAGGCGCCCGCCGAGATCATCGATGAGGCGACGGCGCAACTCGCGGCATACCCGACCGCGCACATTGCGTCAGGCGAAGCACGCACGGCAGAGCGTGCCGATGATCGCTTCATCGTCACGCGAAGCGATGGGAGTACGTCGAGCGCGGACCGTTTGATTCTTGCGACGGGCGTACGAGATGAACTGCCGTCTTTGCCTGGCCTGGCTGAGCGATGGGGTATCAGCGTGCTGCACTGTCCGTATTGTCACGGCTATGAAGTCGCAGACAAGCGGCTCGGCGTTCTGGCGACGCATGCACTGTCGATTCATCAGGCGATGCTCGTTCCTGACTGGGGACCGACGACGTGGTTCACGCAAGGCATCGTCGAGCCGTCGCCCGAAGAGACTGCGCTGCTCGAAGCCCGCAGCGTGCGAATCGAACGGGCGCCAGTTGTGGAAGTGCTTGGTAACGGACCCGACATGACGGGATTGCGTCTCGCCGATGGCCGCATTGTCGAGATCGACGCTTTGTTCGTGGGGCCGGGCACCCAGATGGCAAGCGGGCTCGCCGAGCAACTCGGGTGCGAGTTCGATGAAGGTCCGGTCGGTCCTGTTATCCGCGTGGACAGCTTGAAGCAAACCAGCGTTCCGGGTGTGTTCGCCGCGGGCGATGCGTCGACCGCATGGACCAACGCGACATTCGCCTCGGCGGCCGGCGTGGCAGCGGGCGTCGCAGCACATCGCTCGCTCATTTTCGGCTTGTAGGCAGCGGCAGTCCGGCGTTACGACTCCGGCACGTTGATGCAATCGAAGGGCGCCATTCGTCGTTTGCACTCCTGCTGAATGACGCCGAAATTCCAACATGCCGGGGCGTAACATTCATTCACCAGGCAAGCTGACCGGCTTCCCCTGCCGATCCGCGCATTAATCTATTTCGTGTTCTGACCAAAATTCCTCATACGTTTCCAGACCGTTGCGCGTAATGCCATGATTAAGCGGTGGAAATCAGCCTACGCGACATCGCGGGAAGCATACAAAAATGACCCGGAGGAGGTCAATAAACTTTCAATTTCCTTTTTATTTAACGAAACTGAAACGGTGTTTTATCGCCATAAATGCGATTGTGCCATGGTTTCCCCTTACCATCTGTTGCGACGTTTTCACGCAACCTGGCCTGGAGAACAGTATGGATCTGGCAAGAATCCGCCGCGGTGCCTTCGCGATGCCCATGCACAACCCCGCGTATCCGCGGCCGCCGTTTCGTTTCGTCAATCGTGAATATTTCATCATCACGTACGAAACCGATCCCGATGCGCTGCGCGCCATCGTGCCGGAGCCGTTGAAGCCGGAAAACAATCTCGTCCACTACGAATTCATCCGCATGCCCGACTCGTCGGGTTTCGGCGACTACACCGAAAGCGGACAGGTGATCTCCGTGCGCGATCCGCAAGGGCGCCTCGCGAATTACACGCATTCGATGTATCTCGACGACGAAGGCCCGATTGCCGGCGGCCGCGAAATCTGGGGCTTTCCGAAGAAGCTCGCGCGCCCCCTGCTCGCGGTCGATGGCAACGACACGCTGCTGGGCACGCTCGATTACGGCACACAGCGCATCGCTACCGGCACGATGGGCTACAAGCATCACGTGCTCGACAGCGAAGATGAGCGCCGCAAGCTGGCCGATACGCCCAACTATCTCCTCAAGATCATTCCGCATGTGGACGGCACGGCGCGCATCTGCGAACTCGTGCGCTTCTATCTGCGCGACGTGACGGTGCGTGGCGCATGGAGCGGCCCGGCCGCCATCGAGCTGCATCCGCACGCGCTTGCGCCCGTCGCCGATCTGCCCGTACGCCGCGTGGTCGGCGCCCGTCACGTCATTGCGGACCTCACGCTCGACATCGGCGAAGTCGCCTTCGACTATCTCGCCGAAACATCGAGCCACAACGCCGCCTTGGGCGAACCCGAAGCCGAAATCGCCTGATCCGTTTGTATATCGCATTTAGTAAGGAATACGTATGTCTTTGAAAGATAAGGTTGCAGTCATCACGGGCGCCGCGAGCGGCATTGGCGAACATTGCGCACGCACGTTCGCGAGCCAGGGTGCGGCGGTCGTGATCGCCGACCTCAATCTCGCCAACGCCGGCAAAGTAGCGGACAGCATCGTGGCCGCGGGCGGCAAGGCGCTAGCCGTGGCGATGGACGTGACCAACGAGGAAGCCGTGAATGCGGGTATCGACGAAGCGGCGAAAGTCTTCGGCGGGATCGACGTGCTCGTGTCCAACGCAGGCATCCAGATCATCAGCCCCGTGGACGAGTTCCCGTTCTCCGACTGGAAAAAGATGCTCGCAATCCATCTCGACGGCGCGTTTCTCACCACCAAGGCCGCGCTCAAGCATATGTACGGCAGCGGCAAGGGCGGCTCGATCGTCTACATGGGCTCGGTGCACTCGCACGAGGCATCCAAGCTTAAGGCCGCCTATGTGACCGCGAAACACGGCTTGCTCGGCCTTGCCCGCGTGGTGGCGAAGGAAGGCGGCCCGCGCGGCGTGCGCGCCAACGTCGTGTGCCCGGGTTTCGTGCGCACGCCGCTCGTCGACAAGCAGATTCCAGAGCAGGCCAAGGCACTCGGCATTTCGGAAGCAGAAGTCGTCAAGAACGTGATGCTCAAGGACACCGTGGACGGCGAGTTCACTTCGCTCGACGACGTGGCCAACACGGTCGCGTTCCTCGCGGGCTTCGGGTCGGCGGCGTTGACGGGCCAGTCGGTCCTCGTCACGCACGGCTGGTCGATGCACTGAGCCATAAACCAACGAAGGGAGAACGTATGCGCAGCAGCAATCTAACTGCCCGCATGGAGCGCAAGCCGTTTGAGCTGCCGCGCTACGATGAAATCGCCCTTGTTTTGCAGGGTGGCGGCGCACTCGGGTCCTATCAGGCCGGTGTGTTCGAAGGGCTCGCGCAGGCTGGCGTCGAACCGCACCGCATTGCGGGCGTGTCGATCGGCGCGCTCAATACGGCGATCATTGCGGGCAACGAGCCTGCGCAGCGCGTAGCAGCGCTGCGCGGCTTCTGGGAGACGATCTGCCATCCGCTCGACTGGTTCGGCAATCTCGGCGCGCTCGCGATGCCGATATTCAGCCATCAGGAACTGTCGCGCCGCTGGGCCAGCATGTGGGCCGCAGGCCGAGCGCTCACCGAAGGGCAGCCTGGCTTTTTCGCACCGCGCCGCCCGTTGCCCATCGCGGGCTGGCATAAGGCGGCGCCGAATACAGTGAGCTACTACGACACCGCCGCGCTGAAGTCGACGCTGCAGCGTTTCGCCGATTTCGACCGCATCAACGACGGCCCGATCCGAGTGTCGGTGGGCGCCGTGAACGTGCGCAGCGGCAATCTCGTCTATTTCGACAACGCGAAAATGCGGCTCGAACCTGAGCACTTCATGGCGTCTGGCGCGCTGCCGCCGGGCTTTCCGGCCGTGGAGATCGAAGGTGAGTATTACTGGGACGGCGGACTCGTATCGAACACGCCGCTCACAGAGGTGCTGCGCGACGCGGACCACAAGGACACGCTCGTATTTCAGGTCGATCTGTGGAGCGCCAGCGGCAACGTGCCTGCCGATTTCATGGACGTGGCCGAGCGCGCCAAGGACATTCAATATTCGAGCCGCACGCGCGCCATCACCAACATGCTCGCCGATCGGCAAAAGCACGCGCGCTTTATCAAGGAACTCCTCGAGCACGTACCCGCCGAGGCGCGCCGCAACGATCCCCTCTTCCGGCTCGCTGAGAATGTGGCCGATGGTTCGTCGATCAACGTGGTCCACCTGATCTATAAGAACAAGCCTTACGAAGGGCATTACAAGGACTACGAATTCAGCGCCGACACGATGCAAGAGCATTGGTCGAGCGGCGTCGAAGACATTCGCGCGTCGTTTGCGCATCCGGACTGGTTCGCGATACCGAGCCGCGAGCAAGGTTTCGTCACGCACGACATCCATCGGCGCGCAGGCGAAGTGCCCGAGTCGGATCGCGCCGAGTTGAGCGCGGGCGCCTCGGGGCAAGTGGATCTGACTCGCAAGGTCGCGTAGGCGGCAAGTCCGGGCAGTGCGATCATCGCGCGTGATATCATTCGCGCGCGAACTAAATCGCTCAACCACATCTGCCCGGTTATGAAGCATCGCCTCGTCTATTTATTGAATGTCGGACAGCGTCGACTGCAACGGTGGACGCAATCGCGCGCAGCCGCTGGCGGCGTGACAGCCGCCCAGGCGGGGCTGCTGTTCTTTCTGGGCGAACACGACGGCGCGCTGATGAGCGAGGCCGCCGCCGCGCTCGATCTGGGCGCACCGGGAATGAGCGGTCTCGCCGACCGGACGGAAAAATCCGGGTTGATCGAACGTCACGCCGACGAGAACGATGGCCGGGTGTCGCGCCTGTGGTTGACGCAGGCCGGACGCGCCGCGCGCCAGAGGTCGAAGCTGCGCATGAAGGACCTGAACGCCAGATTGACCGAAGGCTTTACCGAAGCGGAAATCGACGTCGTGGCACGGTGGCTGACCAGCCTGCAGACCAGGTTTCCGCTTGCCGACGACGGCGACGCGTAGCCTGAACCGCGGCCGGCCACAAGGCATTGGCTAGTGCTGGGGAACCCTGGAGAAGTCCGGCTTGCGCTTTTCGGCAAAGGCCGCGAATGCCTCCCTTGCCTCGGCGCTCGTCAGCCGTTCCTGGAACTTCACAGTTTCACTATCCATTTGCGCAACCAGCGCCTCGGCCTGGCGCATGAGTTTTTTCATCGCGCTCAGCGAACCAGCCGGCCTGGCGGCGATTCTTTCGGCCATCCTGCGCGCGTCTTCGCGTAGTTGACCCTCTGCACAGACCTTGTTGGCGATACCCCACGCGAGCGCGGTTGGCGCGTCGAGCGGTTCGCCCAGCGCAAACATCTCGAAGGCGCGCACGTGACCGATGCGCAGCGGAAGCAGGTAGCTGGACGCCGCCTCGGGGACGAGGGCGAGATTGACGAATGGCGTGAGGAGTTCTGCGTCTGCTGCCAGAAGGACGTAGTCGCAGTGCAGTAGCATCGTCGTGCCAATACCGACTGCCTTGCCCTGGACCGCCGCAATGATGGGCACGGACGATTTCGCCAATGCATGTAAAAAGCGATGGACGTGTCGTTCACTCGGCCCCTTTCCCGACGCCATTGCGGCGAATTCGCCCACGTCGTTGCCTGCGGTAAACATGTCGCCGTCCCCTTGCAACACTAATACGCGGATCGTGCTGTCGTGCTCTGCCCGCTCAATGATGTCTGCCAGCGTGCCGTACATCACGTTCGTCAGCGCATTCTTCTTGTCGGGCCGGGCAAGCGTGATCGTCAGAATGCCGTCGGCTTGATCGACGTGAATTTCCTCGCTCATGGCGCTCTCCTTGAATTTAGTTTGCATGCGAATTATATCGGTAGTTCGCATGCAAAGTAAACTTACCCGTCGCTGTCACAAGAAGTGTACGGTGCGCGTTTGTTTGTCTCGCTCGGAATGTTAGTAGACATGTTGACCTCGCGCGATCGACAGGAGGCTAGCTCCCAGGAAGCTAGAGTGGAGCCTCAATGCGCGCCGTCAGGTCGCAGGCTTTCAGGCGGTGAAATCCTATGCTTGCAATTGCCCCCGAGAACCAATTGCACAGGAGCCGCCGCGTGGACAACATCAAGCCCTTTCGCCCAGGATCGAAGGCGACGCCCTCATTCCACCTCGCGCACGTTCGCTCCCTGATTAGATCTCCCGGCACGGGTGGCGACGCCATCGATCCGGCTCCAAATCATGCGCAATCCACTAGCGAGAATCGCGTCGCCGGTCAGGTGACCGTGCTCCTGCCCGGTGGAAGAGAGAGCCGCGCCCTTGCCTTCGAATCCCCGACGCACGACGAAGTCCCTTCGCACCGCTTCGCCCACGGTGTGCTCGATGGCGTCACCTACTGGTTTCGATGCGCCGAGGCGCCGGGAGTGCGAGACGACTCGCCCTGTTTCCGGACGTACTTTGACCGCGAGGGGGCGTGGTTCTTCTTCTACACCCAGGACCGCGCTCTGCCTTTCGGAGCGGAGGTCAGCTTCTCCTGGAACATCCACCAGGCGACGTGGAGCGTCGCGAGTGCCGCGTAGCGCACGATAAGTGACGACGCCAGCGCACGCATGAGGGTTTTCCTTGATATCTGACACGGCAACATTGCCAATGGTTGGGCGACGGCGGACGTGCTAGGCTTTCCTCCAGACAACACCGGAGACTGCGATGCCGTTCATCTGCGAAAACGTCGAATGTCGTGCCGTGCTGGCTCGCGGGCAGGTCAGATCCAGTCACGAGGACGCGGGGTGGTGCTTCTACTGCCCGGACTGCCACACAAGGAACGAGTTGAAGGATGTCGGCATACCTGGCGGTCCTGTCGAGTTGGCTCAGCCAGAGCGATCCGGCCCGCCCCACAAGATCATTGCGACGGCTCAACCCTTGGAGGACGGCAGGTTCGCAGCGCAATTGCGCGTGCAACGAGCGCTGGCGATCAAAGGGACCTACGCGGTCGAAGAGCGCTGGGAGCAACTCGGTGTCTTCCCCGACGCGCAAGGGGCCGTAGCGCATGCGAAGTCTTTCGCAACGCAGGTGCTGGAGCAAAGGGCCTAGTTGCAACGCCACCTGGTTTCAATCGTTCTCCTCAATGACCCGCCGGGCATCGGCGCGGGTTTCGCGCCCGTCATGATGCCTGGCCGCACCGCCGCAGGACTCACTTCGCGCGCCCGTTTCTACGAGAGCGGGTGGTCCACCCGCCTCGTCGCCGAGCAAGGGGCGCTCGGGGTGCACGAACACCCATAGCAGCGCACCGCAGCCGGCCGCCGCGCCGATCACGATCATGCCGCTTCCCCAGCTATGCGTGACCTTGACGACCAACGCGAGCGTCATGGGGCCCGCAACGTTCGACAGGGCGCCCCACACGTTTGTCCATCCCGACATCACGCCGGCAAACGCCCGGCCGAGATCCTGCGTGGCAGACCACACGACCACCTGAGCGAATCCCACCGCGGCGAAAGACAGACACAGCAAACCGATCACCACGGCGATCGAATCCGCTCGCGAGGCCGCCGTCAACGCAACCGCGCTCACGATAAACCCGGTCATCGCAACCGGCGTGCGCGCCCAGTAGATCGAGCCGGTCTTTCTGAGCAGCCAGTCGCTGAACGCCCCTGCGACGAATACCGCCACGAATACCGCCACCCAGGGCAACGATGCGTACAGACCCATCGCCTTGAGCGAGAGCCCGCGTGCGCGCATGAGGTATGTGGGCAGCCACGTCGTGTAGAAGCTCTGAATCAGCACCAGCAGGAAATACTGGACACCGAAAAGCCAGAAGCGCACCTGCCGCAGACAGCGCGTGAGCGCGCCCTTCGCCGCGGCGCGCTCGGGCGGCTGGCCGGCGGCAATGTACTCGACTTCTGCCTTAGTGATGAGCGGATGTGCCGCCGGCGTGTCGCGGTAGCCGAACCACCAGATCGCGCCAAGCAGCAAGCCCAGTGTGCCGAACCCATAGAAAACGGCATGCCAGCCAAACCGCGCGATGGTCCACGCAGTGAGCGGCGCCGAGATGATCGGCCCCAGATAGAGTCCTGCGAGCAGCAATGCATTGCCTTTCGCGCGCTCGCTGGTGGGAAACCAGCGCTTGAGCGCGACCACACTGCTCGACCAGTCGGCCGACTGCGCCCCGCCCAGCACGAGCCGGCACCCGAAGAGCCAGGCGAACGAGGAGCCAAAGGGGGTGACGAGCATCATGAGCGACCAGAGCGTACTCGTGCCGAACAGCACCTTGCGGGACCCGAAGCGCTCGGCAGCGCGCCCTGCCGGCATCTGCCCGATGGCATAGGCCCAGAAGTAGATCGTGAGTATCATCGACATCTCGACGATCGACAGGCCCAGTTCGCTCTGGATCGTCGGGGCCGCCACCGCCATGGCAGCGCGGTCGAGCGTCATCACGAACGTAAGCGGCGCAACGAGCAATGCGACAATCTTCCAGCGGAGATGGTTCACGTTGCGCAACATCGTTCTACCCCTTGGGTCGCCCGGAACGGGACTAGCGTGCGGTGCGAAGGCGTACCGAAACTTGCTCGAGGCACCACGAGAATTGTTCGGTAACCTGATGAATTACGCGTCGCGGCCGGCGTGATCGCGATCGGCGGCTTCGAACCCTTGCGGATCGCACTCGGCCCACTGCCGCGCCCAAGCCAGCAGCGGCTGCAATGCGGTCCTGAGTTTCCTGCCTTCCGCCGTCATCCGATACCCTCCCTCGCCGTGCTCGACGAGACCGGACGCTCTCAATTCCGCGAGCCGCGTATTGAGCAGGCGGGCATTGGTGTCGCACGCTTCCTGGAGCGCGCGAAACGTCAACGCCTCGCCGCGAAGCTCCCAGAGTATGCGCAGTGCGGTACGCCGCCCGAGCAGGTCCAGCACGACCATGATCGGCCGCCCGGTGGTCGAACCGCGAACGGGTTGCCCTGGTCGTGGAATCTTCATGCTTTACTTTTTAAAGCATCACACGCGGACTGTCAACCCGGGGACCAGGGTCGCGGCATGGCGGCCCATTTGCCCGGTCAACGGCTACGCCAGACAGACGACGCCCGCGCGCCTGTCAAACCAGATGTTCTGAAAGGCAATCGAGCGATCAGCCTTTATATGCCTGCAGGGACTGTGCGAGCCGGGCGCCCATTTCCGCACCCAGCGCTTGCAGGCCATTGAACGGGCGAATCATCACTTCGAACTCGACGATGCGGCCCGCCTCGTCGAAGCGGATCATGTCGATACCCTTGAGTTCCTTGTCCTGCACCATCGCACTGAACTCGAGCACGACATTGAGCCCCTCGGCACTGCTGAACTGGCGATGATAGGTAAAGCCCTGCAAAATGGTAATCACCGTGCGCAGCGCCATCAGCAATGCAGGAGCGGGGCTGTAGGGCTTGAACGCCATCGGCGAGCGAAAAACGGCCTGTGGATGAACGATGGACTCCAGCCTGCTGAAATCCTTGCTGGCCACCATTTCATGCCAGATAGCGAGAGACCGCGCGACGGCGGGCGGCAGATTGAGAGCTGCGTCGTTCATATGGACTCCGTATTGAATGAAAGGGAAACCACTCGCTCATAGCGAGGCTGCAAGCAGGGTGCCTTCGTGGATGGCCCGCTTGGCATCGAGTTCGGCGGCAACGGCCGCGCCGCCGATGACATGCACGCTGCGGCCGGCGGCCTGCAACTGATCGGCCAGTTCACGCAGGGGCTCCTGACCGGCGCAGACCACCACGTTATCCACGGCGAGGGTCTGCGGCGCACCGTCGATGCTCACGTGCAGCCCATCATCATCGATGCGCCGATACTCAACCGAAGACGACATACCGACGCCGCGCACCTTCAACGCAGTGCGGTGAATCCACCCCGTGGTCTTGCCGAGATTTTCGCCAACCTTCGCACTGCGTCGTTGCAGCAGATGCACGCGGCGCGCCGCCGGCGCCACCGTTGCGCGACGCAATCCGCCGCGTTCGGCATAGCTCTTGTCCACGCCCCATTCGGCGAAGAACTTCTGCTGATCGAGGCTTGCGGACTCGCCTTCATGCACGAGGTATTCGGCCACGTCGAAACCAATGCCGCCCGCGCCCACAATGGCAACGTTGGCGCCTACCGGCTTGTCGTCGCGCAGCACGTCCAGATAGCCCAGCACCTTCGCATGGTGAGCGCCTTCGATGCGCATCTCGCGTGGCAGCACACCGGTCGCCACGACGATTTCATCGAAACCTTCCTGCATCAGCCCTTCGGCGCTCGCCCGTGTACCGAGACGAAGCTCGACACCCGTCAATTCGATCTGGCGGCGGAAGTAGCGCAGCGTTTCATTGAATTCCTCCTTGCCAGGTACTTTTTTGGCGAGATTGAATTGACCGCCGATCTCGGAGCCAGCCTCGAAGAGCGTCACGGCATGCCCACGGCTGGCCGCCGTCACTGCACAGGCAAGGCCCGCCGGACCCGCGCCCACGATCGCCACGCGCTTTCGCTGCCCGGCGGGCCGGATGACGATTTCCGTCTCGTGGCACGCGCGCGGATTGACGAGGCAGGACGTCACCTTGCCAGCGAAGGTATGGTCGAGACAAGCCTGATTGCAGCCGATGCAGGTGTTGATCTCGTCGGCGCGGCCCTCGGATGCCTTGCGCACGAAATCGGCATCGGCGAGAAATGGACGGGCCATCGACACCATGTCGCACACGCCGCCGGCGAGCAACTGTTCGGCAAGCTCGGGCGTATTGATGCGATTGGTGGCGACGAGCGGCACCGAAACCTTCCCCATCAATTGCTGCGTGACCCAGCCCCACGCGCCGCGCGGCACCTTGGTGGCGATAGTGGGAATCCGCGCCTCGTGCCAGCCGATGCCCGTGTTGATGATGGTGGCGCCCGCCTGCTCGACAGCCTGTGCGAGCTGGATCACCTCCTCCAGCGTCGAGCCGCCCTCCACGAGATCGAGCATGGAGAGCCGGTAAATGATGATGAACTCGCGGCCGACGCGTTCCCGCACCCGGCGCACGATCTCCACCGCGAAACGCATGCGGTTTTCGTAGCTGCCTCCCCAGCGGTCAGTGCGATGGTTGGTGCGCATCGCAATGAACTCGTTGATGAGGTAGCCCTCGGAGCCCATGATTTCCACGCCGTCGTAGCCGGCATGCTGCGCCAGGGCCGCGCAGCGCACGAAATCGTCGATGGTCTCTTCGACTTCGTCGTCACTCAGTTCGTGGGGCGTGAATGGATTGATGGGGGCCTGCAGCGCACTCGGCGCGACCAGCATTGGCTGGTAGGAATATCGGCCGAAATGCAGGATCTGCATGGCGATCTTGCCGCCTTCCTCGTGCACGGCGCGCGTAATCGTCCGGTGCCGATCTGCCTCGTCCTCTGTCGTCAGCATCGCGCCGCCGTGCATGGGGCGCGCACGTTCGTTCGGCGCAATGCCGCCCGTCACGATCAGCCCGACTCCACCGCGCGCGCGTTCGGCATAGAACGCGGCCATGCGCTCGAAGCCATTCGGCGCTTCCTCCAGGCCAACGTGCATGGAACCCATCAACACCCGATTTTTCAAGCTCGTAAAGCCCAGATCGAGCGGACGCAGAAGGTGGGGATAGTGATTTGTCATATGTATGCAACTGGTTGCATGGAGATGCGATCGATAGTGCAACCCGTTGCATAAAGAGTCAAGACAACGCGAGCGTTTCGAGAACCTCCTCTAAGGCCGCTGGTTTATGTGGTCTGCTGGAGAGGGCGGCGCATTCGAGCCCAGCGCGCCGCCTCCTGAACCAATCTATTATTCGGTTCGGCATCCTGATTGATTCGTCGCCGCTTCAACGGTTGCAGTCGACGTGCCTAGCGCGCAGCGATCCCCTGGGCTCCGGGCGGTACACCCGTGACAGAACCAAGCGGCTCGAGTGTCCCGTCGGGCATCACGCGAAAGCCACTGACCGCGCCGTTGCCTTCGCGCACGTAGAGGAATTTGCTGCGGCTGCTGAGCGCCATGTCGAGCGGCGCGCTGAGCCGGCCTGCCGTTGCGCTGAGCAGGCTCAGCGTGCCGTCCGCGGCGATTCGCAGACTGCTGATCGTGCCGCTGCCGGCATTGGCGGTATAGGCAAAACTCCCGTCGCCGGTTGTGACAAGCCAGCAAGGAGCGGACTGGCCGAGAGGCGTCGCCGCACTGATCGAATTGAGATGTTTGCCGTCTTCGACGTCGTATGAGGAAACCGAACCCGATCCGGCTTCGGAGACGATTGCATAACCGCGTGTCGTGATGGAAAAGCCGAACGGCGTGACGCCGCTGGAGGCATGGGGCGTTGGAGGCGATGCGTAGCCGGTAAAGCCGACAGAGAACGTGTCGATCAACTGTGTGCCCTTTTCCGTCACCAGCAATTCGTCGCCTTCGGGTGCGAACTTGACCTGCGCGGGCTGCGCCGCAGTTCCACCGGGAAGTGCTCGCTGCGAACCGGGTAACGCAACAAGGTGCTTGCCGAACGCATCGACAAGAAAGCCGCTAATGTTCGGTGTTCCGCCGGCATTGAGCACATACGCAATGGCTCCCTTGACGGTTACGCTAACGGGCGTTTGACCGCCCGATGGCTTTCTGTCGAGCAACGTCAGTTTGCTGCCGTCGATTGCGAAAAGCGAAACGTCATTGCTGCCCGCGTTCACTGCGAGTAAAAAGCCCGCGTCCAATGTTAGCGAGCCCTGCGAGCCTAGCGGATCGGCTCCCGTGCCCGCGCCTTTGCCACCTGTCGAGTAGCTAGCCGCGTAGGTCAACGTTCCGTTCGCCGTTCGAGAAAATACGAGCACCGAGTTTCCGGAAGGCTGGTTCGACAGGACGTAGACCGCCCCTGGCGGATCGGCTTCTGAATCGGCATGCGCAATGCTCACCGAAGCGAATCCCAAGGCTGTCGCGAACGCGATGGTTCGCAGCAGAGTCGATAAACGGCACGTGACAAATGACATGGCGAGCTCCTGGTTTGGTAGTCTCGATCTCGTTGAGGGGACTGCTACTGCACTGGGCGCCCTTTCTTCTGTCGGGGCGTCGACTGGAAAAACCGCAGCACAAGCGTCATCCGTCCTCCCGACCGGCTCAAAGCGGGTCGTTGGTAACTCGCGCCGCACCGAGGATCGCACCGTCCGGCGACTGGATCAGAATTGCCGCGTGGACGCCGGCTGGCGGCGTCGCTTCCAGTTTCAACGGTGCGCCTGTCCATTCACCGATGGCTCGTATCGAGCGAACGATATTCGACTCCCTGAGCGTGCGGCCCGCGTTTTCGCCTCGGCCGACCGGTGTCACGCTCTCGGCGTCATATCCAACCAGCAAAACCTGCCCATGGCCGGTGCCGCGCCCAACCGTGACGGATAGCGTCTCGCCGTGACGCACGCCACTCACACGCACCCCAGCCTCGTCTGCTTTTTGAGCGATCTTGATCGCCGCCTCGGCTGCGCGCCGATTCGAACCAACCAGGTCCTTCTGGCCGTCGATCACCATTTCCGGCGTATAGGAACCGTCACCAAAACGTGCGCCGTACTCCGCCTGGCGCTGCGTGGCCGCCTCCAACGAATAGGGGTCTTGCCAGCCCAGGCTGTTCCAGTACGTCACGTGGAACGCGAGCGGAAGCACCTCCGGACGCTCATGTGCGAGTTCCGACAAATAGGCATCGGCCGGAGGACACGAGGAGCACCCTTCCGAGGTGAACAGTTCAACAACGACAGGTCTGGCTGACGCCGCCACGGGCGCGAGCAAAAAAAGAAACGCAACAGCGACGAGCCGTAAAGACATGATCGGTCTCCTGAGCAGCGGAACGGTCCGCCTCGCGCAACCCCAATTCAGAAACATCATCGCGGCCCGTACGGATAGGGACGCCAGTCACCGTAGACCGTTAATTCGTTCGGTTGCGCATTCCGGTTACACGCCGCAGGATTTTTTTGCCGCGAAGGTTCGTCGTGGTGGGCCTCGCGGCGCGCAGTCCCGACGCTTTCAGAACGCTGTCGCCGCATTCAGAATGCCAATGAACGTTCGTTACAATGCCCGCAGCACATCTGCGGCCCCGGCAAAGCACCCGCGGTACGACTGGCAACGCATCAGGAACAGCATATGAATTCAGTCAAAGCGACCAAACGCAAGCTTCCCGACAAGCGCGAGCTCGAGGCGATGTCGACGTTCCGGTACGACCTGCGCAAGTTTCTGCGGGCTTCCGAAGAAATCGCCAACGCCGCAGGCATTACGACGCTCCAATACCAGTTGCTGCTGCACGTTTGCGGCTTTCCCGACCGGCGATGGGCGACGGTCGGCGAACTCGCGGAGCGGTTGCAGGCCGCGCCGAACGGTACCGCAGCGCTCGTCTCGCGCTGCGAATCGGCAGGACTCGTGACCCGTAAGCCTGATCCCGCCGACCGTCGTCAGGTGCAGGTCCATCTCACGGACAAAGGCGAGACGTTTTTGCTCGAGCTCGCGGCCGAGCACAAGGCGGTCTATGGCGCGTTTGGCTGGGTGTTCGACGAGACCGCCAGCTAGCACTTGCTGATCGCGCCCGGCGATCCGCGACGGCGGCAGAATCGATTTATGTCACAATGTGCCTTAAATGCCGATTTCTACCACTACCGATGCGATTTCCTGATTTTTTTGATCGCCGCGCGATTCTGCGAAGCCACCGGCGCTGGCGCTATTTCGGCGTGTTCTGGCTCGGCGCCATCGCGACGGGGCTCGTCGCGGTTCTATATGCACGCCTGATCGAC